>JBILYA010000065.1:0-8618 GCA_044378065.1 Burkholderiales bacterium
AAAGCCGGCTTTGACGCCTTCCTTGAAGTCATTGGTTTCGCGCAGCATCATCTGCACGAAGGCTTCGCGTTCGGTGGCGGCGCGGAAGTCGGCGAACAGATCACCGTTCAGCGTTTCGCGCGTGGCCTGAACCGCCAGCGGGCCGGACTTCGCGAGTTCGGCGGCCATTTCCTGCGCGACTTGACGCACTTGATCCTGCGCAACCAGACGGTCGGCCAGTCCCAGTTCAAACGCTTCTTCGCCGGGGATGCGTTTGCCGGTGAGGAACAGCCATTTCGCGGTCTGATGACCGACCAGACGCGGTAGCGTCACCGTCATGCCGAAACCCGGGTGGTAACCCATCGCGCAAAAGTTCGCCGCCAGACGCGCTTCCCTGCAGGTGACGCGGAAGTCGGCGACCAGCGCCAGACCGAGGCCGGCGCCGATGGCGCTGCCGTGGATCGCTGCGACGATGGGCTTGCGGGTCTGCATCAGACGCTGGGCTTCGTGATAAAGGTGACGTGGCTGGGTGACCTGTTTCTGGCCTGCGGCTTCGTCGTCCACGCGTTTTTTCAGGTTGGCGCCGGCGCAGAAGTGTTTGCCGGCGGCGGCGAGCACGATGCTGCGGCAGTTGCTGTCCTGGTCGAGCGCTTCCAGCGCCGAGGCCAGCTCACCAATCAGGTCGATGTCCAGAAAGTTGTTGGGCGGACGGCGCAGTTCCACTGTGGCGACATGGCCGTCGATGCTGACGCCGATTTCCTTTTCAGTCATGGTCTTTTCCGTTGATTGGTCTGGAGAATGCATGGCGCCGGGCTGGCGGCCAGGGACTTGTGAGTGGTGCCTCGGGTCGGACTCGAACCGACACGCCTTGCGGCACCGGATTTTGAGTCCGGCGCGTCTACCAATTCCACCACCGAGGCACGGGGTGAGGGATTATCGGTCAAACGGCGGCATTGCAGCAACCATCCGCTGTATCCGTCCGTATAATCCGCGCGATGCGTCTCGACGATTTCGATTATCACCTTCCCGAAGAGCTGATTGCACAGTCGCCCGCGGCCGAACGCCGGGCGAGCCGGCTGCTGCATCTCGACGGCGCGAACGGTGCGCTGCAAGACCTGCGGTTTACCGATCTGCCGGGGCTGCTGCGGGCGGGCGACCTGCTGATCCTCAATGACACCAAGGTCATCAAGGCGCGGCTGATGGGGCAGAAAGCCAGCGGCGGGCGTATCGAGGTGCTGATTGAACGTGTTCTGGGGTCTGGCGAAGCGCTGGCGCAGATCCGTGCCAGCCATCCGCCCAAGGCCGGCAGCACATTGCATCTTGAAGGTGGACTGGTCCTGGAGATGGTGGCCCGCGAGGGTGAGCTGTATCGACTGCGTTTCCCGCAAGAGGATGTGTTTGCCCAACTGGAGCGTTACGGCGCCTTGCCCTTGCCGCCGTACATCGAACACCAGCCGGGTGTTGATGATGAGACGCGCTATCAGACGGTTTTTGCGCGTACGCCGGGCGCCGTGGCGGCACCGACCGCAGGCCTGCATTTTGATGCGGCGTTGCTGGAGGCCTTGCGTGATCAGGGTATCGGCACCGCGTATCTGACCCTGCATGTCGGCGCCGGTACCTTCCAGCCGGTGCGCACGCAGAATCTCAGCGAACACCGCATGCACAGCGAGTGGTACAGCCTGTCACAGGACACCGTGGATGCGATCCGGCGGCATCGCGCCGCCGGCGGACGCATTGTCGCGGTCGGCACAACCAGCCTGCGCGCACTGGAATCGGCCGCTGCAGCCGGTGAGCCGGTGGCGGGCAGCGCCGATACCGCACTGTTCGTGCTGCCGGGCTATCGTTTCCGCATCGTTGATTGCCTGATTACCAATTTCCATCTGCCGAAGTCGACGCTGTTGATGCTGGTGTCGGCGTTCGGCGGCGTCGACAACATCCGCAAGGCCTACCGGCATGCGATCGAGCAGCGTTACCGGTTTTTTAGCTATGGTGACGCCATGCTGATTGAACGCACGCCCTGAACCGGACACCAATCACCCATGCAATTCAAAGTTTCAGCGACGGACGGCGCCGCACGCCGCGGCGTACTACAAACCGAGCACGGCAGCATCGATACGCCGGCCTTCATGCCGGTCGGCACCTATGGCGCGGTCAAGGGCATGAGTCCGGTGGAAGTGCGCGAACTCGGCGCGCAGATCGTGCTCGGCAATACCTTCCATCTGTGGCTGCGCCCGGGGCTCGATGTCATCGGCGCGCACGGCGGACTTCATCGCTTCATGGGCTGGGACGGCCCGATCCTCACCGATTCCGGCGGCTTCCAGGTATTCAGCCTGGGGGAGATGCGCAAGATCAGCGAGGAGGGCGTCAAGTTTCAGTCGCCGGTGAATGGCGATAGCTGTTTTTTGACGCCGGAAGAGTCGATGCGCATCCAGCGCGTGCTCAATTCCGACATCGTGATGGCCTTTGATGAATGCACTGCGCATCCGGCGACGGTGGAGCAGGCGCGAGATTCGATGCGGCTGTCGATGCGCTGGGCGGCGCGCAGCAAGGCCGCGCATGCCGGCAATCCGAATGCGCTGTTCGGCATCGTCCAGGGCGGCATGTTCGAACACCTGCGGGACGAGTCGCTGGCCGAACTGACCCGCATCGGTTTTGACGGTTATGCCATCGGCGGCTTGTCGGTGGGTGAACCCAAGCCCGACATGCTGCGCATCCTGCGGCATACCGCGCCGCAGCTCCCGGCGGACCGGCCGCGTTACCTGATGGGGGTCGGTACCCCTTCGGACATCGTTGCGGCGGTGACTGCCGGCATCGACATGTTCGACTGCGTACTGCCGACCCGCAACGCCCGCAACGGCTGGCTGTATACCCGCCATGGCGTGATCAAGCTGCGCAACGCCCGTTACCGGGACGATCTCGGGCCGCTGGATCCGGACTGCGCCTGCTACACCTGCCGCAACTTCACCCGGGCCTATCTGCATCACCTGCAGCGAGTGAACGAAATGCTCGGTGCACGACTCAATACCCTGCACAACCTGCATTACTACCAGGAGTTGATGGCGGGCTTGCGGGCGGCAATTGCCGAGGGGCGGCTGCAGGCTTTTGCGGCTGCCCACGGTGGCGATCACGAAGCAGAATCATGTTAAAATACAATACTTTGGGTGTGACCGGTCGCAGTGCAAATGACTGGCGTGCCTGCCAACACCACGGAGGTTCAACTTGTTAATCAGTCCAGCTTGGGCGCAGGCTGCACCCGCAGCGGCGCAGGGCGGCGGCATCGAAAGCATGCTGCTGATCGTCGCAATGTTCGGCGTGCTCTATTTCCTGATGATCCGGCCGCAGATGAAACGCGCCAAGGAACACAAGGCAATGGTTGAAGGCCTGCAGAAGGGCGATGAAGTCATCACCGCCGGCGGCATTCTCGGCCGCATCACCAAGGTCGATGCCCAATATGCGACGGTGTCGGTGGCCGACAACGTCGAAATCCAGATCCAGCGGGCTGCGATCCAGATCGTGCTGCCCAAAGGCACCCTCAAGACCATCCAGTAAGACGCTGATACGCAAGCCGGCTGCGGCCGGTTCTGCGCATCGCCCAGTCTTGTTTCCTTCCGATGCTCTCCACGCTTCAACACTAACGCGCCCAACATGAACCGCTATCCCCTGTGGAAGTACCTGATGATCCTCGCCGCCGTGGCGATCGGTTTTCTGTATACGCTGCCGAACTTCTACGGTGAAGTGCCCGCGGTGCAGGTGTCGCCGCTGCGCAGCAACCTGAAGGCGGATGCGGCGCTGATGGCGCGCATCGAAGACACGCTGAAAAAGGCGTCGCTCGAAAGCACTGGTATTGCGATGGACGCGACCAGCGTCAAGGCGCGATTCGCCGGTACTGAAGAGCAGATCAAGGCCAAGGATGCGCTGCAGACGGCGCTGGGCGAAGACTATGTGGTGGCGCTGAACCTGCTGTCGCGCAGCCCGCAGTGGCTGGCGTCGATCGGTGCGCTGCCGATGTATCTCGGCCTCGATCTGCGCGGCGGCGTGCATTTCCTGTTGCAGGTTGACATGAAGGCGGCTTTGTCGAAAAAGCTCGAGGCCTATACCAACGACATCCGGGGTATGTTGCGCGAACAGCGCCTGCAGTATTCCGGCCTGTCACGCGAAGGCCAGTCGATCACCGTGCGCTTCCGTGAGGCCGCGCTGCGCGAAAAAGCGCTGGTGCGCATCAGCAAGGACATGCCCGACCTCGAGCTGAAGACCAGCGAGGACAGCGGCGAATTCCGCATCAACGCGGCGCTGCGCATCGAGGCCCAGCGCAAAACCCAGGAATTCGCGTTGCAGCAGAACATCACCACGCTGCGTAACCGCGTCAATGAACTCGGCGTTGCCGAACCGATCATTCAGCAACAGGGTACCGACCGCGTGGTCGTGCAGCTGCCGGGCGTGCAGGATACCGCCAAGGCCAAGGACATCCTCGGCCGTACCGCAACCCTCGAAGTGCGCATGGTCGAGGAAGAGAAGATGGATCCGGGCACGCTGCAGCAGGCCAAGGCCGGCCAGCTGCCCTTCGGCACCGAGCTGTATTACGAGCGCAATGGTCAGCCGGTACTGGTCAAAAAACAGGTCATCCTCACCGGCGAGCGCATCAACGACGCCCAGCCGGGTTTTGACGGCCAGAGCGGCGAGCCGGCCGTGCACATCAACCTTGACGGTACCGGCGCACGCATTTTCCAGCAGGTCACGCGTGAAAGCGTCGGCAAGCGCATGGCCATCCTGCTGTTCGAACGCGGCAAGGGCGAGGTGGTTACCGCCCCGGTGATCCGTTCCGAAATCGGCGGCGGACGCGTGCAGATCAGCGGACGCATGACCACGCAGGAAGCGAAGGACGTCTCGCTGCTGTTGCGCGCCGGCGCGCTGGCGGCGCCGATGGAAATCATCGAGGAACGCACCATCGGACCGTCGCTCGGCGCTGAAAACATCCAGACCGGTTTCCATTCGATGTGGATTGGTTTCGGTGCGATCGCCGTGTTCATGATCGTCTATTACATGCTCATGGGCTTTATCTCGGTGGTGGCGCTGGGCGCCAATCTGCTGTTCCTGATCGCGCTGCTGTCGATGCTGCAGGCGACGCTGACGCTTCCCGGCATTGCCGCGATTGCGCTGGCACTGGGTATGGCGATTGACGCCAACGTGCTGATCAACGAGCGCATCCGCGAGGAATTGCGCAACGGCATGACCCCGCAGGCTGCCCTGCAGTCCGGTTACGAGCGGGCGTGGGCGACCATTCTCGACTCCAACGTGACTACGCTGATTGCCGGTGTCGCGCTGTTTGCTTTCGGCTCCGGACCGGTGCGCGGCTTTGCCGTGGTGCATTGCCTGGGCATTCTGACCTCGATGTTCAGCGCGGTGATGGTGTCGCGTGGCATCGTCAACCTCTATTACGGCGGGCGCCGCAAACTGGACAAGATTTCGATTGGCCAGATCTGGAAACCCGCCTCGCAGGCGAAGTAGGAGCGATCATGGAATTCTTCCGCATCAAGAGCAGCATCCCCTTCATGCGCTACGCGCTGATCTTCAACGTGATCTCGCTGATCACGTTCATCGTCGCCGTGGGCGCGCTGGCCACCAAGGGTCTGCATCTCGGCGTCGACTTCACCGGCGGCACGGTGATCGAGGTGACTTATCAGCAGCCGCCCGATCTCGATCCGATCCGTGAACGCATGGTCAAGATCGGTTTTTCCGATCCCAGCGTGCAGAACTTCGGCAATGCACGTGACGTGCTGATCCGCCTGCCGGTCAAGGAAGGCATCACCAGCGCCCAATTGTCGGAGCAGGTGATGACCGAACTGCGCCAGCTCGATGCCGGCGTGCAGTTGCAGCGGGTTGAGTTCGTCGGGCCGCAGGTCGGCAAGGAGTTGCTCGAAAACGGTGCGCTGGCGCTGCTGTTCGTATCGCTCGGCATCGTCGGCTATCTGTGGCTGCGCTTCGAATGGAAGTTCGGCGTGTCGGCAATCATCGCCAACCTGCATGACGTGGTAATCATTCTCGGCTGCTTCTCGATCTTCAACTGGGAATTTTCGCTGCCGGTGCTTGCCGCCGTGCTGGCGATTCTCGGTTATTCGGTCAACGAATCGGTGGTGGTGATGGACCGGGTGCGTGAGAACTTCCGCAGCCGTCAGTTCCGTCATACCCCTGTTCCCGAAGTCATTGACGCGGCCATCACCTCAACGATGTCGCGCACCATCATCACCCACGGCTCCACTCAGTTGATGGTCTGCGCGATGCTGTTCTTCGGCGGTGAGACGCTGCACTACTTCGCGCTGGCACTGACCATCGGTATCTGCTTCGGCATCTATTCCTCGGTTCTGGTCGGCAGCCCGCTGCTGATGTGGCTGGGACTGAAGCGGGAAGATCTGGTCAAGCCGGAGAAACCCAAGCAGGCGGGTGAAGACGGCGCCACCGTCTAGGTCTTGTCGTGGAACTGCTCACGCAGTTGATCGATGTGGTCCTGCATCTGGACCAGCATCTCCAGGCGCTGGTGGCCAGCCACGGTGCCTGGATCTACCTGATCCTGTTCCTGATCGTCTTCTGTGAAACCGGGCTGGTGGTCACACCCTTCCTGCCCGGAGATTCACTGCTGTTTGTCGCCGGTGCTGTCGCGGCGGCGGGCGGCATGGACATCCATCTGATGGTGTTGTTGCTGATCATCGCCGCGGTTCTGGGCGATGCGGTGAACTACGGCGTCGGGCATTACGTCGGACCGCGGATTTTCAGTCACCGTGAATCGCGCTGGCTGAACCCGGCGCACCTGCAGCGCGCCCACGATTTCTACGAAAAATACGGCGGCAAGACCATCATCATCGCCCGCTTCGTGCCCATCGTTCGTACCTATGCACCGTTTGTCGCAGGCGCTGCGAGCATGACTTACGCGAAGTTCGCGCTGTTCAATGTCAGCGGCGCCGTGCTGTGGGTGGTGTCACTGGGTTATGCCGGCTACTTCTTTGGCAATCTGCCGATCATCAAGAACAACCTGACGCTGGTGATCCTGGGTATCATTTTCCTGTCCATTCTTCCCGGCATCATCGAGATTCTGCGTCAGCGCCGGGCTTCCTGAGCTTCCGGCGCCTTTCGCGGCTTCAGATGCGTCGAGCCAGTTCGACAGCCTTGCCGATGTAATTGGCCGGGGTCAGCGTCAGCAGGCGTTGTTTCTCCGCTTCGGGAATGCCGGTCAGGCCCTTGATGAAGGCGTGCAGGGTGTCGCGGTTGATGCCGGCCTTGCCGCGGGTCAGTTCCTTCAACTGCTCGTAAGCGCCGGCGACGTTGTAGCGGCGCATCACCGTCTGGATCGGTTCGGCGAGCACTTCCCAGTTGTCATCGAGGTCTTCGGTCATCGCCGCACGATTGGCTTCCAGCTTGTTCAGGCCTTTCAGGCAGGAATCCCAGGCCAGCAATGCGTAACCCAGCGCGACACCCATATTGCGCAGCACCGTGGAGTCGGTCAGGTCACGCTGCCAGCGCGACACCGGCAGTTTTTCCGAGAGATGGCGCAGCAGCGCATTGGCGAGGCCGAGGTTGCCTTCGGAATTTTCGAAGTCGATCGGATTGACCTTGTGCGGCATGGTCGACGAACCGATTTCGCCGGCCTTGGTTTTCTGCTTGAAGTAACCGACCGAGATATAGCCCCAGATGTCGCGGTTGAGGTCAAGCAAGATGGTATTGCTACGGGCGACGGCGTCGAACAGTTCTGCCATCGCATCATGCGGCTCGATTTGGATGGTGTACGGGTTGAATTCCAGTCCCAGCGACTCCACGAACTTTTTGCCGAAACCCTCCCAGTCGATTTCCGGATAGGCCGAGAGATGCGCGTTGTAGTTGCCTACGGCGCCGTTGATCTTGCCGAGCAGCGATACCGCGGAGATGCGTGCGCGGGCGCGGTCGAGGCGCGCCACGACATTGGCCATTTCCTTGCCCAGCGTCGTCGGCGATGCCGGCTGGCCGTGGGTGCGCGACAGCATCGGCGCGTCTGCAAGGTCATGTGCCAGTGCACGCAGGCGGGTGATGATCGCGTCCAGTGCCGGCAGCAGTACATCAGTGCGCGCCTGTTGCAGCATCAGCGCATGGCAGAGGTTGTTGATGTCTTCGGAGGTGCAGGCGAAGTGGATGAACTCGGCGACTTTGGTCACCTCGGCATTGTTCGCCAGCCGTTCCTTCAGCAGGTACTCCACCGCCTTGACGTCGTGGTTGGTGGTGGCTTCGATGGCCTTGACGCGTGCACCATCGGTTTCGGAAAACTGTTTGACCAGCGCATCCAGTTCGGCGACGGTGGCCTTGGAGAAGGCCGGCACTTCCTTCAGCGCCGGCTCCGCAGCCAGCGCTTTCAGCCATTCGACCTCGACACGCACCCGCTGGTGGATCAGCGCCTGTTCGCTGAAACAGTTGCGCAGTCCGCCGAGCTTGCTGTTGTAGCGGCCGTCGAGGGGGGAGAGGGCGGTGAGCGGTGAGAGCGTGGTCATCGGGGTCGTGTTTCGGTAAAGGGTAATTTTATCATGGGGCGCAACGTGACTCCGGCTGCGATAACAGATCGCCGGGGGCAGCCCGGCGGCTGGTTACTTTCTTTGAGCGGCCTAAGAAAGTAACCAAAGAAA
>JBILYA010000233.1:0-4236 GCA_044378065.1 Burkholderiales bacterium
GCTGACATGCACAATCTGCGCGGCTTCGATGCCGGCAGCCGCAAGTTCGTCCAGCGGCAGGTAGACACGGTTGCGGCGCGCATCTTCGCCGACGTCGCGGATGATGTTGGTGAGCTGGAAGGCGAGGCCGAGTTCGGCGGCGTAGTCCAGGGTGCGCGGATCGCTGAATCCGAAAATGCGCGCCGACATCAGGCCGACAATGCCGGCGACACGGTGGCAGTACAACTTCAGCGTGTCGTAATCCGGATAGCGGTTGTAGTCGAGATCCATCGCCATGCCGTCGATGACCGTCAGCAGCTGGTCCTCGGTGATGCTGAAGGGCTGTACGATATCGGCCAGCGCGTGCGCCACCGGATGCTGTGCCTTGCCGGCATAGAGCCGGGCGATTTCCTCGCGCCACCAGGCGAGCTTGGTGCGTGCGACGCCGGGATCGGTGCATTCGTCGACGACGTCATCGACTTCGCGGCAGAAGGCATACAGCGCGGTGATCGCGCGGCGACGTTCCTTCGGCAGGAACAGGAAGCTGTAATAGAAGCTCGAGCCGCTGCCGGCGGCCTTGTCCTGGCAATACTGATGGGGATCGATCATGTCCGGATCACGACATCATTGAACGGTAAAGCATCAGCGCCCAATCGGGTTTGGTCAGCACGGGACGGTGGCGGAACACATCGCCGCGCACCGCGGTGATTTTTTCGAGAATGCGGTCGCCGCCGGCGATGATCATGCGCATTTCGAGACCGATGCGGCCTTTGAGCACGCGACCGAGCGGATTGCCGGAATACAGCAGCTCACGCGTGCGCCGCACTTCGAAATTCATCAGATCCTGCCAGTTGCCGCCGGTATCGCCGGCCGCGATCTGTGCTTCGCTGACGCCATGGCGAAGCATGTCGTTTTGGGGAAAGTAGACACGGTCTTTTTTCCAGTCGATGGCCACGTCCTGCCAGAAATTGATCAGCTGCAGGCTGGTGCAGATGGCATCGGAGTATTGCAGATTCTGTTCGCTGGCGGCGTCGTAGAGATACAGCAGCAGGCGGCCGACCGGATTGGCCGAGCGGCGGCAATAATCCAGCACGCCGGCGTAGTCGGCATACCGTTTGGTGGTGACGTCCTGGGCAAAGGCCGACAGCAGGTCATGGAACAGCTGGATCGGCAGGCCGTGTTCGCGAATGATCGCGGCGAGATCGGCGAACCACGGGATGCCCGGCGGTTCATTCCGTTCAATGCGTTCCAGTTCACGGCTGAAGGTCGCCAGCAGGGCCAGGCGCTCGGCGTCCGGCAGGTCGCCTTCATCGGCAAAGTCGTCCGATTCCCGGGCGAAGCGGTAAATCAGCCCGACCGGGCGCCGCAGGCGGACCGGCAGCAACACGGAGGCAACCGGGAAATTTTCGTAATGGTCGACGGCCACGGGGTGCGGAAAAGAGAGTTCCATCAAGGGCTTGGCTTATTTTTGGGGTGCTGCTGCCAGCCTGGGGCCTTGCTCGGCAGCAATTATATTACAATCAAGGGGTTGCAAAAGACGCCGGCGCCGGCAAATGCAGGCTTAGGCGGGCCCGGGCGCCGTTGTTGCAGCGCGAAAGTGGCGGAATTGGTAGACGCACCAGATTTAGGTTCTGGCGCCGAAAGGCGTGTGGGTTCGAGTCCCTCCTTTCGCACCAGGGCGCTACGGATTAACTAATAGGGAATTTTCGATGCAAGCGAATTTGGAAACGCTGGGTTCACTCCAGCGCAAGCTGAACATTACGGTACCGATGGCGGATATCGATGTCGAAGTGCAGAGCCGCCTGAAGCGGCTGACGCGTACGGTCAGGATTGACGGATTCCGTCCGGGCAAGGTGCCGCTGACGGTGGTGGTCAAGCAGTTCGGACCGCAGGTGCGCCAGGAAGTGTTGGGCGACACCCTGCAGAAAACCTTCGGCGATGCCGTTACACAACAGAACCTGCGTGTTGCCGGCTATCCGAAGTTCGATGCTGCGCCGCCGGCTGATGGCGCCAACGAGTTCAGCTACAGCGCGACTTTCGAGGTTTACCCCGAAGTGGTAGTGGGCGACGTGGCCAAGGCGAGCGTGACCCGGGCAACGCTGGATGTGTCGGAAGCGGAAATCGACAAGACGCTGGAAATCATGCGCAAGCAGCGCGTGAGCTACGAGGCGGCGGACCGTGCTGCCGAAAACGGCGACCGCGTGACCATGGATTACGTTGGCACCATCGACGGCGTGGAGTTTGCCGGCGGCAAGTCGCAGGACCAGAGCGTGGTTCTCGGCGACGGCCGTTTCCTGCCGGAGTTCGAAAAGAGCCTGCCGGGCATGAAGGCCGGAGATAGCAAGAAGTTTGATCTGAAGTTCCCGGACGATTACGCCGGCAAGGAAGTCGCGGGCAAGACCGCGGTGTTTGAGGTGACGGTGAAAGCCGTTGCGGCGCCGAAACTGCCGGCGATCGATGCCGAGTTTGCGAAAAGCCTGGGCGTCGAGGACGGCGACCTGACCAAGATGCGTGCGGAAATCCGCGGCAATCTGGAGCGCGAGGTCAAGGCGCGGCTGAAGGCGAAGACCAAGGAGCGCGTGATGGACGCGCTGGTGGAAGTGACCAAGATCGAGGTGCCGAAGGCGCTGGTCGAGATGGAGATCGAACGGTTGCAGCAGATGGCGCGTCAGGATCTGGCCGCACGCGGCATTCCGGTGAACGAGAACATCCCGCTGCCGGCGGACATTTTCGAGAAGCAGGCGCAGCGTCGCGTGACCCTCGGCCTGATTCTGTCGGAAGTGGTGCGCGGTCAGAGCCTGCAGGCCAAGCCGGAACAGGTTCGCGCCCTGGTCGAAGAGCAGGCGCAGAGCTACGAGCATCCGCAGGAAGTGGTTAAATGGTTCTACCAGTCGCCGGACCGGCTGCGGGACATCGAATCGGTGGCGCTGGAAGAAAATGTGGTGAACTGGGCGCTGGCAACAGCACAGGTCAAGGATGAAGCCGTGACCTTCGACGAACTGATGGGGAATGGCCAATGAGCTTTACCGAGCCGTACGGGATGATGCAGGAACCGCAGAACCTCGGTCTGGTGCCGATGGTGGTCGAGCAGAGCGGCCGCGGCGAACGCGCCTATGACATCTACTCGCGCCTGCTGAAAGAGCGCGTGGTGTTCCTGGTCGGCCCGGTCAACGATGTGACGGCCAACCTGATCATCGCTCAGCTGCTGTTCCTCGAGTCCGAGAATCCCGACAAGGACATCTCGTTCTACATCAATTCCCCCGGCGGTTCGGTGACGGCCGGCATGGCGATTTACGACACCATGCAATTCATCAAGCCGGATGTGTCGACGCTGTGTGTCGGCCAGGCGGCGAGCATGGGTGCGCTGCTGCTGACGGCGGGTGCCAAGGGCAAGCGTTTCTGCCTGCCGAACTCGCGCGTCATGATTCACCAGCCGATGGGTGGTTTCCAGGGGCAGGCCTCGGACATCGAGATCCATGCCAAGGAAATCCTTTACCTGAAGGCCAAGCTCAACGCGATCCTCGCCAAGCATACGGGCAAGGATGTTGCAGAGATCGAAAAAGACACCGATCGCGACAACTTCCTTTCCGCGGAGCAGGCGGTAAACTACGGTCTGGTCGACAAGGTTCTGAGCAGCCGCGGCGAAGCAGTTGCGGCCTGAAGCGGATACCGGGATTATTGAAGCAGGAATTGTTGAAGCAGGAATTGTTGAAGCGGCGGGTGGTTTGATCTCTACAGTGAACAAAGGGTTGCGGGCATGACGGAAAAAGTGAGCGGTGAAAAGTTGCTGTACTGCTCGTTCTGCGGCAAGAGCCAGCACGAGGTGCGCAAGCTCATCGCAGGACCGTCGGTGTTCATTTGCGACGAATGTATCGAGCTGTGCAACGACATCATCCGCGAGGAAACCCAGGGTGGTGACGCTGCCAAGGGCAGCAAGTCCGACCTGCCGGTCCCGCACGAGATTCGTGACATCCTCAACCAGTATGTGATCGGCCAGGACACCGCCAAGAAAATCCTGTCGGTGGCGGTCTACAACCACTACAAACGCCTGCGCAACGTCGGCAAGAACGATGACGTCGAACTGGCGAAATCGAACATCCT
Source organism: Burkholderiales bacterium (assembly GCA_044378065.1). Classification (GTDB taxonomy): domain Bacteria; phylum Pseudomonadota; class Gammaproteobacteria; order Burkholderiales; family SG8-41. The sequence goes on from JBILYA010000233.1 coordinate 4,081, forward strand.
GCTGGTCGGTCCGACCGGCTCAGGCAAGACGTTGCTGGCGCAGACGCTGGCGCGCTTGCTCAACGTGCCCTTCGTGATGGCCGACGCCACCACGCTAACCGAAGCCGGTTATGTCGGCGAGGACGTCGAGAACATCATCCAGAAGCTGCTGCAGAA
>JBILYA010000234.1:0-4228 GCA_044378065.1 Burkholderiales bacterium
AAAGGCCGTTAGAATAGCATATAACCCTCGATTTATTAACGGATTTCCCGGTCTGATGCCCCTGTTGTCCGTATTGATGCGCCTCGGTGCGCGTATGCCCTTGGCGGCACTGCATTTTTTGGGTGCCGGTCTGGGCTGGCTGGTTTACGGGCTGTCGCCGACCTACCGCCGGCGTTGCCGGGAAAATCTTCGGGCCAGCGGGCTTTTTGCAAATAAAGCGGCGTTCCGCAGCACCCTGCACGGCGCGGTTGCCGAAACCGGCAAAAGCATCAGCGAGTTGTGCCGGGTGTGGTTTGGCGACGATGCCGAGATCGACCGCATCGTGCGCTGTGATGACTGGTCCGTGGTCGAAGAAGCCTTGCGGGGCGGCAAGGGGCTGATATTCCTGACCCCGCATCTGGGCTGTTTTGAAATTTCTGCCTTGTATGGCGCGCGCCGTTTGCCGCTGACCATTTTGTACCGTCCGCCGAAACGCGCCGGCCTTGAAGCTTTGATGCAGGCCGGCCGGCAGCGCGCGCAGGCTAAGCTGGCGCCGGTGAATCTGCAGGGTGTGCGATTGCTGATCAAGGCGCTGCGCCGCGGTGAGGCGATCGGTATCTTGCCCGACCAGGCGCCGGGCGTCGGCGAAGGCGAGTGGGCGGATTTTTTCGGGCGTCCCGCTTACACCATGACGCTGGTATCGCGGTTGCAGCAATCGACCGGTGCTGCAGTGGTGATGGCTTTTGCGGAACGCCTGCCGCATGGCGCGGGCTACCGCTTGCATCTGGAGCGGGTGCCGGCTGATCCGCTCAATCCTGCCGCACTCAATCGCGCCGTCGAGCGCATCATCGCCCGCTGTCCTGCGCAATACCTGTGGGGCTATAACCGTTACAAAGTACCGGCGGGCGCAGAGCCGCCGGCGACCGCCGCATGATGACGCGCATCGGACTCGGCCTGATCTGGCTGCTGCATTGGCTGCCGTTGTCGCTGCTGGCGCCGCTGGGCCGCGCTGCGGGGTTGCTGCTTTACCTGCTGGCGGGCGAGCGGCGGCGCGTGGTGCTGACCAACTTCAGGCTGTGCTTTCCTGAACTGTCGGAAGGTGAAAGGATTCGTCGCGCACGCAGTCACTTTGCGGCGTTTACGCGCAGCCTTCTGGAGCACGGCATCCTGTGGTGGGGCAGCCGCGAACGCGTGCTCGACATGGTGCGTATCGAAGGGGTCGAGCACTGGCGCGCGGTGCGTGACCGGCCGGTGATCTGGCTGTCGCCGCATTTTGTCGGCCTCGACATGGGCGGCATCCGGCTGACTGCGGAATACCCGCTGGTGTCAGTGTACAGCAAACAGAAAAATCCGGTCTTCGATGCCGTGCTGCTGCATGGCCGTACGCGTCTGGGACCGACCGAACTGTATTCCCGTCAGGACGGCATCCGGCCTGTCGCCAAAGCAATCAAGAAGGGCTTGCCGTTTTATTACTTGCCGGACATGGATTTCGGCGAGCGTGATTCCATTTTTGTACCGTTTTTCGGCGTGCCCGCCGCAACGATCACCGGTCTTTCGCGCATCGCGGCGCTGACCGGTGCGGTAGTGGTGCCTGCGGTAACCACGCAGTTGCCGGGCGGCGAGGGTTATGTGCTGCGCTTTCATCCGGCCTGGGACAACTTCCCGAGCGGCGATTTGGCTGCAGATACGCGCCGCATGAACGCCTTTATCGAGGATCGTGTGCGTGAAATGCCGGAGCAGTATTACTGGCTGCACAAACGCTTCAAGACGCGGCCGCCGGGTGAACAACGGTTTTACTGATGGCCACCCTTATATAATCGCAACAACAACATGTTTACTAACCCGGATCAGCAGGCGCGCTGCGCGCTGCTGAAATCAATCAAGACCATCGCCGTGGTCGGCCTGTCGCCGAATGCCGCGCGGCCGAGTTACGGCGTGTCGAGGGCGATGCAGGAATTCGGTTTTCGCGTGATACCCGTGCACCCCGCGGCGAAAGAAATTCTCGGCGAGAAGGTGTATCCGTCGCTGAAAGACATTCCGCATCCGGTTGATCTGGTCGATGTGTTCCGCAGCGCCGAATTCATTGACGGTGTCGTCGATGAATGTCTGGCCCTGGGCCTGAAGGCGATCTGGATTCAGGAAGGCATCGTCAATGAGCCGGCCGCGGCGCGTGCTCTGGCCGGCGGCATGACCGTGGTGATGGACCGCTGTATCTATCGCGACTACCGGGATCAGTGCCGCTGACCGCGGCGCCGGACGGAACAAAACCGTGAAACTCCAATTCACCAAAATGCACGGCCTCGGCAACGACTTTGTCGTGCTCGATGCGACGGCGGCGCCGATTGCGCTGACGGCCGCGCAACTGCGTTTTATTGCCGATCGCCATTTCGGCGTCGGTTGCGATCAGTTGCTGATGGTTGAACCGGCGCGATCGCCCGATACCGATTTTCACTACCGCATTTTCAACGCCGACGGCGGTGAGGTGGAGCAGTGCGGCAACGGCGCGCGCTGTTTTGTGCGTTATGTGCATGAACACGGACTGACGGGAAAAAGCGTGATTCGCGTCGGAACGCAATGCGGCGTTATCGAGCCACGGCTGGAAGCCGACGGGCAGGTCACGGTGAATATGGGTGTGCCGCAATTCGAACCCGCACGTATTCCTTTTGATGCGCCGGCACCAGCGCCTTTGTATGATCTGGATATTGCCGGAAAATCAATAAAAATCAATGTTTTATCGATGGGCAACCCGCACGCGGTGCAGGTCGTCGCCGATGTCGATGCGGCGCCGGTGGCCAGCGAAGGTCCGCTGATTGAATCGCATCCGCGCTTCCCGCAGCGTGTGAATGCCGGCTTCCTGCAGGTGCTGGATCGGACGCATGTGCGCCTGCGTGTTTATGAGCGCGGCGCCGGTGAAACCCTGGCCTGTGGCACGGGGGCCTGTGCGGCGGTGGTGTCCGGCATCCTGCGCGGACTGCTGGATGCGCGCGTCAACGTCGCGACGCGCGGCGGCGACCTCGTTATAGTATGGGCAGGCGCCGGCCAGCCGGTGCTGATGACCGGTCCGGCGGTTACCGTATTTGAAGGCGAAATTGAAATACCCCACTGACCAGCAAGCAAGGAATTTTTACTGATGAATCCCAACGACGTCGCGGCCTATCTGAAAGACAACCCGGATTTTTTCGAGAACTACGCCGACGTGGTTGCCGACGTGATGATTCCGCATCCGCACGGCGGGCGTGCGATCTCCATCAGCGAACGCCAGATCCTGACGCTGCGCGAGCGCGCCAAGCAGCTCGAGGCCAAACTCAGCGAACTGATCCAGTTCGGCGAGGAAAACGACGTCATCAGTGAAAAGGTGCACCGCCTGTCGCTGGCGATGATTGCCACGCGTGACTTGCCGGCGATGCTGCATGCGGCTGCGTTCAACCTGCGCGAGGATTTCGCGGTGCCGCATGTCGCGCTGCGCATCTGGCATGCAGGCGCTCCGGCGGGCGCGGTGGAATCCGCCGCCTCCGAAGCCACGCGTGCATTTGCTGCGGGGCTGCAGCACCCGCATTGCGGCCCGCTGGCGATGGCCGATACCGCCGGCCTGTTCGGCGAAGCCGCGCCGTTGCTGAAGTCCTTCGCTTACGTGGCATTGCGCGGACAGGACACATTCGGTTTGCTGGCGATGGCCAGCGAAGACGCGCAGCGTTTTTATCCTGAAATGGGCACGCTGTACCTGACGCGCATCGGCGAAGTCGCCGCGGCCTGCCTGTTGCGTTACCTGGAACCGGCGTGACCGCCCGCGGGCGCAAACAACCGCCGGCAGAGCCGGTTTCCGTTTCAGGCCCCGCGCAAAAACTGCTGCAGGGTTATATCGAACACCTGACGCATGAGCGCAGGCTGTCGCCACACACCACCAAAAACTACCTTCGCGACATCACGGCGCTGTTGCTGATTGCCGGCGACACGCCGCCGTCGAAACTGACTGCACACGACATCCGCCGCGCCATCGCCCAACTGCATGGTCGCGGGCTGGACGGCCGCAGTCTCGCGCGCATGCTCTCGGCATGGCGCGGGTTTTATCACTATCTCGCGCGCGATCATGGCTGTGCGCAAAACCCCTGCATCGGCATTCGCGCGCCGAAAAGTGCCAAGCGCCTGCCCGATGCGCTGTCGCCGGATGATGCGCAACAACTCGTCGAAGTCAGCGACGACGATGCGCTGGCGGTACGCGACCGGGCGATGCTGGAGTTGTTTTATTCCT
>JBILYA010000010.1:0-16000 GCA_044378065.1 Burkholderiales bacterium
TCAAACGGCAGGATCAGCGCAAACGTCAGCGCGCACCTCTGGTCGGTGTTTAGTTCATCGTCCAGGTCGGTGCGCGACAAGACCGGTAGTGCAACGGTTCCTGATTCAACAGCAACGACAGGGGGGGGCGGACATGGCACGCGACTACCCGGCAATAAAACCCATCGCATTGCAGGCCGACAGCGGCTATGCGCAGCCGACGCAGGCGGTTCTGGACCGCGTGCGTATCGACAGTCCTGCGGTTGATGTGATGACCGATCTCACCAAAGTCACCGCGGTGATCATCCTGCCCGGTGATACGGTGGACGAAGCCCATCGCCGCATGATCCAGCGCGGGGTGCGTCTGCTGCTGGTGGTTGACGCCGATCGTCGCGTGCATGGCATCCTCACCGCCAACGATGTACTCGGTGAAAAACCGGTCCAGACCGCCGTGCAGCAGGGGGTTCACCGCAGCGATGTCCAGGTTCGCGACATCATGACGCCGCGTGCGGCGCTGGAAGCGCTGGATATCCGTGAAGTCCAGGGGGCAACCGTCGGGCATATCGTCGCCACGCTGAAAGCGGCCGGTCGCCAGCACACACTGGTGGTCGATCAGGATGCGAAAGGGCGGCAGCGCGTTCGTGGCATGTTTTCGGCGACGCAGATTGCGCGCCTGCTGGGCGTGGCCATCACTACAGAGACGGTAGCCCGCACTTTCGCGGACATCGAAGCCAGTCTCGGCCACTGAGCACAGCGTCGCTGCGGCAAATTTCCCAGCTTTAATATTGACTCGTATCCGGGGTTCGATTTACACTTCATTTACAGATTAGATTTAGTCTAAATATCTGTGTGCTAGGTTGTTCCTAAACACGAAATTCCGTGCCAAGAATTTTAGTAAACTATTGTTTTTAAAGGAGTTTTTATGCAACTCAAGAATTCGAAAACCCACGGCAATCTGAAAGCCGCTTTTGCCGGCGAATCACAAGCCAACCGCCGTTATCTCTATTTCGCAGCCAAAGCCGACGTAGAAGGTCAGAACGATGTGGCTGCCGTGTTCCGCTCCACCGCGGAAGGCGAAACCGGTCACGCCCACGGTCACTTGGAATACATGGAAGTTTGCGGTGATCCCGCGACCGATCTGCCGATCGGCCGCACCCGCGACAACCTGAAAGCCGCGATTGCCGGTGAGACCCACGAATACACCGACATGTATCCGGGCATGGCGAAAACCGCGCGCGACGAAGGTTTCGGCGAAATCGCCGACTGGTTCGAGACTCTGGCGAAAGCCGAGCGATCGCACGCCAACCGTTTCCAGAAAGCCCTGGACGCACTGGCTGACTGATCCAATCTGGATCAAGCGGAGAAAGGGGCGCGTGTGCGCCTCTTTCTTTTCAGCACAACCCATTGAGTAATAGATCCGACCATGACCGCACGCGAAGGTAGTCTTGAGGCCCCGACCCGGCATCCCCTGGACTGGAAATCCGATGATTTCTATAACGAGGAGAAACTCGACAAGGAACTCGAGCGGGTTTTCGATATCTGCCATGGCTGCCGGCGTTGTGTGAACCTGTGTACTGCTTTTCCCAAGCTGTTTGACCTGGTTGATGAGAGCCCGACGCTTGAAGTCGACGGCATCCCCAAGAAGGATTACTGGGAGGTCATCGACCGCTGTTATCTCTGCGACATGTGCTACATGACCAAATGTCCGTATGTGCCGCCTCACGAATGGAATCTGGATTTTCCCCACCTGATGCTGCGAGCAAAGGCGGTGAAGTTCCGCAAGGGTGGCACCAGCTTCCGCGACAAACTGCTGTCCAGCACCGATGCATTGGGCAAACTGGCCTCGATTCCGGTGGTGGTGCAGATGGTTAATGCGGCTAACAAGACTGCGCCGGTGCGCAAGGTCATGGACAGCGTGCTGGGCATCCACCAGGACCGCATACTGCCCGAATACGACAGCGCAAAATTCCGCTCTACCGCGAAACCGGATGCTTCATTCCCGGTCAGGGACGGCCAGCAAACACCGGGCAAGGTTGCGATCTTCTCGACTTGCTATGTGAATTACAACGAGCCGGGTATCGGCCACGATCTGCTGAAGATTCTCGCTCACAACGAAGTACCTTCGATTGTGGTCGAAAAGGAAGCCTGCTGCGGCATGCCCAAACTTGAGCTGGGTGATCTGGAAGCCGTGCAGCGCAACAAGGAGCTCAATATTCCGGTGCTGGCGAAACTCGCGCACGAGGGTTATGCGATTCTCAGTGCCGTCCCGTCGTGCACGTTGATGTTCAAGCAGGAACTGCCGCTGATGTTCCCGGATGACGCTGATGTCAAAGCGGTTGCCGCCGCCATATTCGATCCCTTCGAATATCTTGTCTTGCGCCACAAGGATGGTCTGCTGAAAAAGGAATTCAGCAAACCGCTGGGCAAGGTGTCGTACCACATCCCCTGTCATCTGCGCGTGCAGAACATGGGGCAGAAGACGCGCGAATTGCTGGAGATGGTGCCGGAGACCAAGGTGACGACGGTCGAGCGCTGCGCCGGTCATGACGGCACCTGGGGCGTGAAAAGCGAATTCTTTGATCAATCGATGAAAATCGGTCGCCCGGTGTTCCGCCTGATGGGCGATGCCGAGCCCGATTACATCAGTTCCGACTGCGCCATCGCTGGTCGTCATATCCAGCAGGGTATCGATGACAGTAAAGCCGGTGAAAGTGGGGCGGGCGGCAGCGCGGAAAAACAACATCCTATTACCCTGATACGCATTGCTTACGGACTGTGAGAACGAACATGCCGCATATTTCACCCGATACCCTGATGCCGCTTGAGGTTTACGCCAAAGCGCGCCCTGAATTTCGCGCCAAGGTGATCGAGCACAAAAAAGACCGCACGCTTCAGCTCGGCGAGAACCTCACGCTGATTTTTGAAGATGAGCTGACCATTCGCTACCAGGTGCAGGAGATGCTGCGCGTTGAGAGGATCTTCGAAGAAGAAGGCATTCTCGATGAACTGGGCGCCTACAATCCGCTGGTGCCGGACGGCAGCAACTGGAAGGCCACCATGCTCATCGAATATCCCGACGAGAACGAGCGTCGCACCCGGCTCGCGCAGCTGATCGGCATTGAAGACAAAGTCTGGGTGCAGGTGGCCGGCTGCGACCGCGTTTTCGCAATTGCCGACGAGGATCTGGAGCGTGAAAACGAACAGAAAACCTCGTCAGTCCATTTCCTGCGGTTTGAGCTGACCGCATCCATGGTCTCGGCTTTGCGTGGCGGCGCGACAATGGCAATGGGCGTTGACCATCCCAATTATTCGGCGACTGTGACGCGAATTTCCGACGCTATGCGCGCATCGCTGATGGCCGATCTCGCCTGATGGGATTCAGGGCCGCCTCAAGAGTAGAATGAGCGGCATGCAAAGATTATTCGCACATTGGTTGCCGGGCGCTGTGCTTTTGTTTTTTTGTGCGGCAGCGCTGGCTCAAAAGCAGTGGGACGGCTGGGACTATACCTTCGACCGGGAAATTACTCCCTGGTCGGAAATGCAGGCCCAGCTGCCGGCTTATCCCTCTGATGAAAACCTGATACCCCTGAACGTCAATGCGATTACCACGCATCGCTACTTTGTCGACAGCAAGTCGGTTTCAACGGGGAATGACGGAATTGTCCGTTATACGATGGTCATCAAGACTTCCGGCGGTGCGACGAATGTTTCCTTTGAGGGCATTCGCTGTGAGTCTCGAGAGCAGAAATTCTATGCCATCGGCCGCAACGACAGGACCTGGGTTCGTGCGCGTAACCCGCAATGGCGGCCGGTAGAGTTCAAGGAGACGCTGGCTCATCACAATACGCTTTACCGCGAATATTTTTGTGATGGAAAATTCATGATCGACTCTGCGGAGAAGATCGTCAGTGCCTTGCGTGCAGGACCGAAGCCGTAACTTCTGATGGAGTGTGTCCTGGCTGTTTACAGCAGTACCAGATTGTCCCGGTGCATCAGCTCCGGTTCATCGACATAACCGAGCTTCGATTCGATCTGGCTGGACGGTGTGCGCAGAATGCGCATGGTGTCGGCATGGCTGTAATTGATCAGGCCGCGGGCAATCTCCCGCCCGCTTTCATCCAGGCAGCTAACCACTTCACCGCGTTCGAAATCGCCGCTCGCCTCACAGACACCGACCGGCAACAGGCTTTTGCCGTCCACCAGCAGCGCTTTGACGGCGCCGGCATCCAGCGTGATCCGGCCGCGTACCTGCAGGTGGTCGGCGAGCCATTGCTTGCGCGCGGCGACCGTGGCCTGTCCGGCCATCAGTTGGGTGCCGACGCGTTCGCCCTTGGCGAGGCGCAACAGCACGTCTTTTTCATGCCCCGATGCGATGATGGTGTGCGCACCGCTCCGCGCGGCGCGCTTCGCGGCGAGGATCTTGGTCAGCATGCCGCCGCGGGCAATCGCACTTCCGGTAGAACCGGCGATAGTTTCGAGGAACGGGTCGCCGGCGACGCCTTCTGAAACCAGCGTTGCGGCCGGATCCTTGCGCGGGTCGGCGCTGTAGAGGCCCTGCTGATCGGTGAGGATGATCAGCGCATCGGCTTCAATCAGGTTGGTGACCAGGGCCGCGAGCGTATCGTTGTCGCCGAAGCGAATCTCATCAATGGCTACGGTGTCGTTTTCATTGATCACCGGGATCACGCCGAGGTCGAGCAGGGTGCGCAGCGTCGAACGCGCGTTGAGATAACGCTTGCGGTCGGCGAGGTCCTCATGGGTCAGCAGGATCTGCGAAGCCAGCAGGCCGTGGCTGCGGAAACAGGATTCATAAACCTGCACCATACCCATCTGGCCGACAGCGGCTGCAGCCTGCAGTTCGTGCAGCGCGCTCGGGCGGCGCGACCAGCCCAGACGCTGCATGCCTTCGGCAATGGCGCCGCTGGAAACCAGAACCACTTCCCTGCCGTCGTGGCGCAGGCGTGCGATCTGCTCGGCCCAGCCGGTGAGTGCGGCGTGATCGAGCCCCAGCCCGGAATTGGTGACCAGCGCGCTGCCGACCTTGACCACCAGCCGTTTGGACTTGTGAATCACGGACTCTGCGGCGCTGCTCATGCTTCCGCCTTGACCGTTTTCTTTCGCGCGGTCTTTTGCGGTTTGTCCTGCTGCTGTTCCAGATGCTCCATCGCGGCAAAGACCAGCGGCCGGCAGCCATCGCCGCTGATTGCAGAGATGGCGAAGTGCTTGCGGCTGACGCCCAGTTTTTTCAGCAGTGTCTGCACGAGTTTTTCGCGGTCTTTTTCGGGGACCAGATCGAGCTTGTTGAATACCAGCCAGCGCGGCTTGCGGTACAGGGCCTCATCATACTTGCGCAGCTCACGTATCAGTGCCTTGGCGTCGCGTACGACATCGGCATCGGGATCCGGCGGCACGACATCAATGACATGGAGCAGTAATTTGGTGCGTGCCAGATGGCGCAGGAACTGATGGCCCAGGCCTGCGCCTTCTGCTGCGCCTTCGATCAGACCCGGAATGTCGGCGACGACAAAACTGCGGTTCTCGTCGGCACGGACCACGCCGAGGTTCGGCTGCAGGGTCGTGAACGGGTAGTCCGCGACTTTCGGACGTGCCGCCGAGATGGCCCTGATCAGTGTGGATTTGCCGGCGTTGGGCATGCCCAGCAGGCCGACGTCCGCCAGAACCTTGAGTTCGAGTTGGAGATAGCGCGAAACCCCCGGCTCGCCGAAAGTGAACTGCCGCGGGGCGCGGTTGGTGCTGGATTTGAAGTGGAGATTGCCCAGTCCGCCTTGCCCGCCCTTCGCCAGCGTGACGCGGTCGCCGTCGCGTGCGAGGTCGAACAGGATTTCGCCGGTCTCGGCGTCGCTGACCACAGTGCCCACCGGCATGCGCAACTCAATATCCGCTGCGGCACGGCCGTAACAGTCAGAGCCCATGCCTTTTTGTCCGTTCTTGGCGCGATGGATACGCGCGTAGCGGTAGTCGATCAGGGTATTGATGTTGCGGTCGGCAATCGCAAAGATGCTGCCGCCGCGGCCGCCGTCGCCGCCGTCCGGGCCGCCGCGCGGCACGAATTTTTCACGGCGAAAACTCGCAACGCCGTCGCCGCCCTTGCCGGCGTGCACTTCAATTCGTGCTTCATCAATGAATTTCATGGCTTCCTCAAATGAAAAAGGCCCTGTCGTTCAACAGGGCCTTTTCTGCAGCATGCTTGCCGGTCAGGCGGGAACGACGCTCACCGTCTGGCGTTGCTGCGGGCCCTTGACCGCAAACTGCACGCGCCCGTTCACTTTCGCAAACAGCGTGTGGTCGCGGCCCATGCCGACGTTTTCGCCGGGATGCACCTGGGTGCCGCGCTGGCGGATGATGATGCTGCCGGCGGGGATCAGTTCACCACCGAAGCGCTTCACGCCAAGTCGTTTGGATTCGGAGTCGCGGCCGTTACGTGAGCTGCCGCCAGCTTTTTTATGTGCCATGAGATGTTCTCTCCTTAACCTGCAATGCCAGTGATTTCGAGCTCGGTGAAATTCTGCCGATGGCCCTGGGACTTGCGATAGTGTTTACGCCGGCGCATTTTGTAAATGCGCACCTTGTCGCCGCGGCCCTGGGACAGGACTTTGGCTTTGACCGCGGCGCCAGCCACCAGCGGCGCGCCCAGTTTGACATTGCCTTCTTCGGCAATCATCAGGACCTGGTCCAGAGTGACTTCCGACCCGACATCGGCCGTCAGCTGTTCAACCTTGATTTTGGTGCCAGCGCTCACGCGATACTGTTTGCCGCCGGTCTTGACTACCGCATACATGGGAAACCCCTCAACTCGAACTACGGAAAGCCGGCGATTATACAAGCCTCCGGGGGCTCAGTCAAAATATCTGTAATCCCGGTGCCAAGGGGATATCCGATAAAAATCAACAACTTGGCCGCCAACTTGGGGTGGACAAGGTATCGGGCGCCGCGCTGGACGTCCGCGATGTTGTTATCATCTCGCTTTTTTCCCCTCCCGTGGCCCTAGAACAACTCCAAAAACTGATCGCCGAAGACATGCAGGCGGTGGACCGGGTTATCCGCGACCAGCTGCATTCCGATGTCGTGCTGATCCGCCAGGTTGCCGAATACATTATCGGCGGTGGCGGCAAGCGCCTGCGACCGGCATTGGTGCTGCTGTCAGCCGGCGCGCTCGGCTATCGCGGAAACGCCCACCATACGCTGGCCGCCGTTGTCGAATTCATTCACACCGCGACGCTGCTCCACGATGATGTGGTCGACGAATCGGCGCTGCGCCGCGGCCGGCCCACAGCCAACACGCTGTTCGGCAATGCGGCCTCGGTGCTGGTCGGCGACTTCGTGTATTCCCGCGCTTTCCAGATGATGGTGAACGTGGGCGACATGCGCGTGCTGCAGGTGCTGGCGGATGCCACCAATATCATTGCCGAGGGCGAAGTTCTGCAGCTGATGAACTGCCGCAATGCCGATATCGACGAAGAGAGCTATCTGCAGGTCATCCGCTACAAGACGGCCAAACTGTTTGAGGCGGCAGGTCGCCTTGGTGCGATCCTCGCCGGCGCCACGCCTGAAGTTGAACAGGCGATGGCAGTTTACGGCAGCCATCTCGGCACCGCCTTCCAGCTGATTGACGACGCGCTGGATTATTCCGGAGAGGCCGGGGTCATCGGCAAGAACATCGGTGATGATCTGGCTGAGGGCAAGCCGACCTTGCCGCTGATTTATGCGATGCGTAAGGGCACGGCCGAGGAGGCTGCACTGGTGCGTCGCGCGGTGTCTTCCGGCGGACTGGCTGAACTGGAAGGGGTTCTCGCGGCCATCAGCAGCTCCGGTGCACTGGACTACACAAGGCGCCAGGCCGAAGCCGAAGCCGAGGCGGCCCGCGTGGCGCTGTCGGTGATTCCGGCCACGCAGTATCGCGATTCTTTGATACAATTAGCGTCTTTCGCGGTAACGCGATCGCATTGACCTCAAGGGCACGCGCAACGTGCCCTTCGTGTTTGTGCAAATCGGGGTGTAGCTCAGCCTGGTAGAGTACTGCGTTCGGGACGCAGGAGTCGGAGGTTCGAATCCTCTCACCCCGACCAGGTTTTCTGATGCCGTTCACGGTTCCGGCCGTGACGGCCTGTCCCCTCCCGGTCATCAACGATTTAAGGCTCGCGCAATTTTCAGGTTCGCGCAGCCATTCCCACGAACTTGAAATCGCCGGGTTGACGGCGACCATACGCGGCTACAATCCGGTTTCGCCGATTCTGCAAGCGCTGGCCGTTGTTCCGGAGCAGGCCCAAGCCTGAAATCCCCCGGAGGTGCGCCGCGCATGCCGGCTGATTCTGCGGTGGAGCCTGAATGTCCAAGATTATCCTGCTTGTCATTGCGTTTGCCGCCGCGCTCTGGCTGGTACGCGGCCTGCGCCGGCGCTCGGAAACGGATTCCGGCGATCGCGCGGAAAAGCCCGCTACGCCGGGCGCCGAAGACATGGTGCGTTGCGCGCAGTGCGGTGTTCATCTGCCGCGCGCTGAAAGTTTCATTACCGGAAAGGAGTTTTTCTGTTCGGTGCAGCATCAGCATGAATTCCGCCAGCCCCGCTGAGACTTTGCATGCGTCCTGACGCTGAAGCATTCATCCCCGCTGTTCCGGACCGGTCGACTGCACATCCGGTTTCCGACGCCTACTGGCGTTCGCTGCAACTGTTCAACGTTTATCGTGTCGTCTCGGCCCTGCTGCTGTTGGTGGCGGCCGCTTACTGGGGCGATCTGCTCCAGTTCGGCGCGCGGGACATGCGTCTTTACCTGATCAGTTCGTCAGCTTATGCGGGTTTCGGCCTGGCCATGTTTGCGCTGATTCGCACCCGCGAGCGTTTCAATCTGCAGCTCGCGGTACAGGTCGGCGGCGATATCTTTTTTATCGTGCTGCTGATGTATGCGAGTGGCGGCTTGTCGAGCGGCCTCGGCTTGCTGCTGCTGACTTCGCTTGCTGCTGCCGGTCTGGTGACGCGCGGGCAGTTGACGCTGTTTTTCGCGGCGATCGCGACCATTGCGATTCTCCTCGAACATACCTATGAAGTTCTGCGGTTTTTTGAAAGCGGCGCGCAGTATGCACAGGCCGGTCTGCTGTCGATCGGCTATTTTGCGATCGCCTGGCTGGCGCATACCCTGGCCAAGCGCTCGATGGTCAGCGAGCAACTGGCCGCGCAGCGTGAAATCGATCTGGCCAATATGGCGCAGGTCAACCAGCTGGTGATCCAGGACATGGAGCACGGCGTGATTGTGGTCGATGGCGGCGGCATTGTGCGTCAGTCAAATTCCGCGGCCGAACGCATGATCGAAGGATTGCGCGGCGAAGGCGTCATCGCACTGAAGGATCACCTGCCGGCACTGCACGGCCGTTTTGAAAAATGGCTGCGTGACTCCCAGGGGGTCGATACACCCGATGTCTTCGAAATCGGCGCCAACCTGCGCGCTCGTCTGGTACCGGTCGCGGCGCGGCGCGGTGCCGGTGCGGTCATCTTCCTGGAGGATCTGGCACGCATCCAGGCCGAGGCGCGGCAGATGAAACTCGCCGCCCTCGGGAGGCTGACCGCGAATATCGCGCACGAGATCCGCAATCCGCTCGGTGCCATCAGCCATGCCGCAGAGCTGTTGCAGGAGGAACCCGATGTTTCCGCCGGGTCCAGACGGTTGACCACGATCATCCGCGACAACACGCGCCGTCTCGACCGCATGATCAATGATGTGCAGACGCTCAACCGCGGCGAGCGCGCCGAACGCGAGCGTTTCAAGCTTGCCCCTTATCTGCAGGCGTTTGTCGCCCAGTTTGTCGCCACCGAGCGGCTGGAGGGTAACGAGATCGAGCTGGAGCTGATGATTGATCCCTACGTCATGTTTGACCGGGATCACCTCAACCAGGTGTTGTGGAATCTGTGCCGGAATGCCTTGCGGCATTCAACGCGCAGTCCCGGTTGCATGCGCCTGCAGGTGGCCCGTGCCGCGCGGAGCAATGCGGTAAGATTGGACGTCGTTGATGACGGCTCCGGCGTGCCGCCAGAATCGCGGTCCAAGCTGTTCGAGCCGTTTTTTACTACGGATCCCGGCGGCACCGGGTTGGGGCTGCATCTGGCCCGTGAAATCTGCGAAGCGAACGGCGCGATGCTGGAATATATCGAGGCTGCGGGCGGGGCGCGGTTTGCAGTGACCTGCGCGGCAGGTTGAGGGAGGGATAAAGCGTTGGCAACCGGTCAGATACTGGTGGTGGATGACGAGGCCGATATCCGGGAACTGCTCGGTATCACGCTGATCCGGATGGGGCTGGAGCCGCATTGCGCAGGCAGTGTTGCGGAAGCCATGGAACTTCTCGGCAACAAAACCTTCGAGCTTTGTCTGACCGACATGCGCCTCGGTGACGGCGACGGTCTGTCGATCGTCGAGCACATCACCAAAAGCCATCCCAGCCTGCCCGTTGCGGTCATCACCGCGCACGGCAGCGCCGAGAACGCCGTTGCGGCTCTCAAGGCCGGCGCATTTGATTATCTCGGCAAGCCCGTTTCGCTGGATCAATTGCGCGCGCTGGTGCGTTCTGCGCTGAAGTTGCCGCAACCTGCGGGTGACCGGCGTAGTGCCGAGGCTGAGGCTGCACGTTCACCCGGCGACCCGCGTCTCATCGGCAGTGCGCCGCCGCTCGAGCAGGCGCGGCAGATGATCGGCAAGCTGGCCCGAAGCCAGGCGCCGGTGCAGATCCGCGGTGAATCCGGTTGCGGCAAGGAACTGGCGGCCCGGCTGATCCACATCAACGGTTCGCGGCGCGACGGCCCCTTTGTCGCGGTGAACTGCGGCGCGATACCGGAAAATCTGATGGAGTCCGAGTTCTTCGGGCATCGCAAAGGCGCGTTCACCGGCGCTGTCGCCGATCACGACGGTTTTTTCCAGGCGGCGAATGGCGGCACGCTGTTTCTCGACGAGGTCGGCGATCTGCCGCTGTCGATGCAGGTCAAGTTGCTGCGCGCCATCCAGGAAAAACGTGTGCGCAAGGTCGGGTCCACCGGCGAGGAGGCCGTCGATGTGCGCATCATCAGCGCGACACACCGGCATCTGGCGGATGAAGTCAAAAGCGGCGCCTTCCGTCAGGATCTTTATTACAGGCTCAACGTCATCGAGTTGCGCATGCCGTCATTGCGCGAACTGCGCGATGACGTTCCGCGTCTTGCCGAGTCGATTCTCGTGCGTCATGCAGCGGATGGCCGCTCACTGCATCTGTCGGCACAGGCCGAAGAAGTGCTGCAGGCCTACCATTTCCCCGGCAACGTCCGTGAACTCGAGAACATCCTCGAGCGCGCCGTGGCGCTGGCCGGCGGCAACGAGATTTCAGTGGACGATCTGCAACTGACCGATGAGCGCGCGCCGGAGCAGGATACCGACATCGAGGGATTGCCGCTGCCGGAGCGGCTGGAGGCGATCGAGCGCAAGGCGATTATGGATGCGCTGGAGCGCACCCGTTACAACCAGACGGCCGCAGCGAAGGTGCTGGGAATTTCCTTTCGCGCACTTCGTTACCGGATCCAGCGGCTTGGCATCAAGCAGGAACTCGATGCAAAACCGTAAGGCGCCGCAACGCGCATGAAGCTGGATGACGCCGGGCTGCTTGCGGAGGCGCGTTACCTGCCTTCTCCCAATTGTGATGACCGTCCGGTGGATGCGGCAATCGAACTGCTGGTCATCCACAACATCAGTCTGCCGCCGGGCGAGTTCGGCGGCGACGCCATTGCGGATCTGTTCCTCAACCGCCTTGATCCGCAGGCGCATCCCTATTACGAAGGGATTGCGAATCTCCGCGTTTCCTCGCACTTCCTGATTCGCCGTGACGGTGCGCTGTTGCAGTTTGTGCCTTGCGCGAAACGCGCCTGGCATGCGGGTCTTTCGCAATGGTGCGGGCGCGAGAGGTGCAACGATTTTTCGATTGGCATCGAACTGGAAGGGGCCGACGACCTGCCTTTCAGCGATGCACAGTATGAGTGCCTGTCCGTGCTGGCGCGTGCTTTGTATGCCCGATATCCCGTCAAGGCCAGCGTCGGCCATTCCGATATTGCGCCCGGCCGCAAGACCGATCCCGGCCCCCATTTTTCCTGGACGCGATATTTCAGCGCCTTGGGAAAATAAAATCCGCTTAAAAACATAGAGTTGCCATCAGGCACTTGTCGGGGCCTCCTTGCCCTGGCCACCGGCCTGCGCACCACTGCCTCCCGCTTGCGCCCGCTCGCCGGAGATGTCGGGACCGTCATTTGGGCTGCCCAATTTTTGTGCACCAAATCCGGTGCTTAACGACGCTTCCTGCTGTTTCTCAAGAACTTTTAAAAAAAGCGTCAAAACCTATTGCGGATTCAAAATCTGGCCACTAGAATTCGTCGAAATTAGCGTGTTAACCACTATATGTTGTGGTTAGTGAGCCGGGACGCCTTTTTTATTCGGTTTTCTCGGGTAGTCAAAAAAATCTAAAAATATCAAGGAGTAAGACATGCAAGTCACCGTCGATTCCACCCAGGCCCGCGTCACCCCACAAGTCAGTGTCAGCACCGAAGATGCGGCACGGGAGGCGGTGTACGCGCAATACAAGATCATCCGCCGCAACGGCGCAGTCGTCGGCTTCGAGCCGTCGAAAATCGCCATTGCCATGACCAAGGCGTTCATCGCTGTCAACGGCGGACAGGGTGCCGCCTCCGCGCGCGTGCGCGAACAGGTTGCTGCGCTCACCGAGAGCGTGGTCAATGCCCTGGTGCGTCGTCAGCCCTCCGGCGGCACCTTCCATATCGAAGACATTCAGGACCAGGTCGAACTGGCGATGATGCGCAACGGCGAACACCATGTCGCCCGTGCCTATGTGCTTTATCGCGAAGAGCGTTCGAAGGAGCGCGCACGCCAGCGTGAAGCCCAGCCCGCTGCGATCGCACAGAAAACCCACGTCATTAACGTCACCGACGGTGGTGTAACCCGGCCGCTCGACGTCGAACGTATTACGGCCCTGGTTGAAAGCGCTTGCGCCGGCCTTGGTCGCGATGTCAGCGCGCAGCCGATCCTCGATGCGATGCAGCGCGACCTCTACGACGGCGTACCTATCGATGAAGTCCGCAAATCGCTGATCCTCGCCGCGCGCGGCCAGATCGAACAGGACCCGGGCTACAGCTATGTCACCGCTCGCCTGCTGATGCACACGATGCGTCTGGAGACCCTGGGTGAAGAAGTCACGCAGGAAGAAATGGCGACGCGTTACGCTGCCTACCTGCCGGAATTCATCCAGAAGGGCATCAAGGCCGAACTCCTCGACGAGCGTCTCGGCCATTACGACATGAAGGCGCTGGGCGCCGCTCTGGATGCACAG
Organism: Burkholderiales bacterium; assembly: GCA_044378065.1. Taxonomy (GTDB): domain Bacteria; phylum Pseudomonadota; class Gammaproteobacteria; order Burkholderiales; family SG8-41. The sequence continues at coordinate 13,345 of JBILYA010000010.1, forward strand.
CGTGACCTCAAGTTCACCTATCTCGGTTTGCAGATTCTGTACGACCGCTATTTCCTGCACATCGAAGGCCAGCGCATCGAATTGCCGCAGGTGTTTTTCATGCGTGTCGCGATGGGCCTCGCACTGAACGAGCCGGAAAGCCAGCGCGAAGCGCGCGCGATCGAGTTCTACAACGTGCTGTCGAGTTTTGATCTGATGAGCTCGACCCCGACACTGTTCAACTCCGGCACGCGCCGCTCGCAGCTCGCCAGCTGCTATCTGACCACGGTGTCCGATGACCTCGACGGCATCTACGAAGCCATCAAGGAAAACGCGATGCTGCAGAAGTATGCCGGCGGCATCGGCAATGACTGGACTCCCGTGCGTGCGCTCGGCGCCTATATCAAGGGCACCAACGGCAAATCGCAGGGCGTGGTGCCGTTCCTGAAAGTGGTCAACGACACCGCCGTGGCCGTGAATCAGGGCGGCAAGCGCAAGGGTGCGGTGTGCTCGTATCTCGAGACCTGGCATCTGGACATCGAGGAATTCCTCGAGCTGCGCAAGAACACCGGCGACGACCGCCGCCGCACCCACGACATGAACACGTCGAACTGGATTCCCGATCTGTTCATGAAGCGCGTGATGGAAGCCGGCGAGTGGACGCTGTTCTCGCCGTCGGATGTGCCCGACCTGCACGAGAAATTCGGCAAGGCTTTCGAGAAGGCCTATGTCGAATACGAGGCAATGTGCGCCAACGGCGAAATGAAACTGTTCAAGAAGGTTCCGGCCCTGCAGCTGTGGCGCAAGATGCTGACCATGCTGTTTGAGACCGGGCATCCCTGGATCACCTTCAAGGATCCCTGCAACCTGCGTTCGCCGCAGCAGCACGTCGGCGTCGTGCACAGCTCGAACCTGTGCACCGAGATCACGCTGAACACCGGTCCCGATGAAATCGCCGTTTGCAACCTGGCGTCGGTCAACATGCCTGCGCACCTGGATCTGTCCACCGGCCTGCTCGACATGGAGAAGCTGAAGCGGACGGTCGGCACCGGCATGCGCATGCTCGACAACGTGATTGACCTCAACTTCTACAACGTTAACAAGGCGCGCAACTCCAACTTCAAGCACCGTCCGGTCGGCCTCGGCATCATGGGTTTCCAGGACTGCCTGCACATGCTGCGCATCCCCTACGGGTCGCCGGCAGCGGTGGAGTTTGCCGACCGTTCGATGGAGCAGGTGACCTATACGGCCTACTCGGCATCGTCGGATCTGGCGGAAGAGCGCGGTCCGTACTCGACGTTCAAGGGTTCGCTGTGGGATCGCGGCATCCTGCCGCTGGATTCGCTGAAGGTGCTGGCCGATGAGCGCGGCGGTTACGTCGAGTGTGATATGTCTACCAAACTCGACTGGAACGCACTGCGCAGCCGCATCCAGCGCGTCGGCATCCGCAATTCGAACTGCATCGCCATTGCGCCGACGGCGACCATCGCCAACATCACTGGCCTGTCGCAGTGCATCGAGCCGACTTACCAGAACCTCTACGTCAAATCGAACCTGTCGGGCGAGTTCACCGTCGTCAACGAATTCCTCGTGCGCGACCTGAAGAAGCTCAACCTGTGGGACGAGGTGATGGTTGCCGATCTCAAATACTTCGACGGTTCGCTGGCGAAGATCGACCGCGTGCCGCCGGATGTTCGTGCGTTGTACGCCACCGCGTTTGAGGTGGATGCGAGCTGGCTGGTGGAGTGCGCCGCGCGCCGCCAGAAGTGGATCGACCAGTCGCAGTCGCTGAACATTTATATGGCCGGCGCTTCGGGCAAGAAGCTGGATGACACCTACAAGCTGGCATGGCTGCGCGGTCTGAAGACCACGTATTACCTGCGCACGCTGGGCGCAACTTCTGCAGAGAAATCGACCGGACGCGCGGGTCAGCTGAACGCCGTGTCGGCGGACGGCGCCTCAACGGAAGAACCACAACCAAAGGTGTGCTCGATACTCGATCCCGAGTGCGAGGCTTGCCAGTAAACACGCAGTTGCAAGGCGAAACCAGGGACGAAGAATCAGGGACGGCGGTATGAAGGTGCAGTTGAAGATTGCTTTGCGGGCAGTGCGACGGATTCACCGTTAACAACAATCAAGAAACTGTCGCCGGCCCTGGAAGGTGTCCACCGACAACGCTAATAAAGGAGACTGAAGATGCTGCAATTTGAAGATAGCTCGGCTGCCGCGACCGGCGCCGTTCGCCAACCCGTTGGTGCTGATCGTGCGCCGGCGTTGACCCCCGAGGCTGAAACCGAACTGCGCCGGGTCAATGTCGCCGACAAGCGCGTGATCAACGGCAGCACGGACGTCAATCAACTGGTGCCGTTCAAATACAAGTGGGCCTGGGACAAATACCTCTCAGCCTGCGCCAATCACTGGATGCCGCAGGAAATCCAGATGAGCCGCGACATCGCGATGTGGAAAGACCCGAACGGCCTGACCGAAGACGAGCGCCGCATCGTCAAGCGCAACCTTGGCTTTTTCGTGACCGCCGATTCGCTTGCTGCCAACAACATCGTGCTCGGCACCTACCGCCACATCACGGCGCCGGAATGCCGGCAGTACCTGCTGCGTCAGGCCTTCGAAGAGGCGATCCACACCCACGCCTACCAGTACATTGTTGAAAGCCTGGGCC
>JBILYA010000235.1:0-4215 GCA_044378065.1 Burkholderiales bacterium
ATTCAGCGGCGCCGGCCCGCTCAACGCGCCGATCAGCGGCGTGCTCACCTGGGTTGATCAGCGTTTCCCGCTGATGTCCATTTGGCGCGATCACCTGTCGCAGTACTACGCACCGAAGAACTTCAACTTCTGGTACTTCTTCGGCGGCTTGGCGATGCTGGTGTTGGTGATCCAGATCGTCACCGGCATTTTCCTGGTGATGCATTACAAGCCTTCGGCGGCTGAAGCCTTTGCCTCCGTTGAATACATCATGCGTGATGTGCCGGCCGGCTGGTTCATCCGCTATATGCACTCGACCGGCGCCTCGGCATTTTTCATCGTCGTCTATCTCCATATGTTCCGCGGGCTGATGTACGGTTCGTACCGTCAGCCACGCGAACTGATCTGGATTTTCGGCATGCTGATTTACCTGTGCCTGATGGCCGAAGCGTTTTTCGGTTACCTCCTGCCGTGGGGGCAGATGTCGTTCTGGGGTGCGCAGGTGATCATCAACCTGTTTGACGCGCTGCCGCTGATCGGGCCGGACCTGTCGACCTGGATCCGCGGCGACTTTGTCATTTCGGATGCCACGCTGAACCGCTTCTTCGCCTTCCACGTGATCGCGATCCCGCTGGTGCTACTGGGCCTCGTCGCTGCGCACATCTTGGCGCTGCACGAAGTGGGTTCGAACAACCCGGATGGTGTCGAGATCAAGCAGCACAAGGACACCAAGGGCATCCCGCTCGACGGCATTCCCTTCCACCCGTACTACACGGTGAAGGACATGGTCGGCGTGGTGGTGTTCCTGTTCCTGTTCTTCGGCGTCGTGTTCTTCATGCCGGAGATGGGCGGTTACTTCCTCGAGTTCAACAACTTCATCCCCGCTGACGCGCTGAAGACGCCGCCGCATATCGCGCCGGTGTGGTACTTCACGCCGTATTACTCGATCCTGCGCGCCATCACCGAAGACTTCATGCTGGTACTGGCGATCGGTGTTGCAGCCTACTCGCTGCTGATCTGGCTGACGGCACGCAACCAGCTGGTGAAGATGGCCGCACTGGCTATCGGCCTCGTGGTGGTCGTGCTGATGAAGGGCGGCCCGCTGGCGATTGAAGCAAAAGTCTGGGGTGTGGCGATGATGGGCGCGGCAACGCTGATTTTCTTCCTGTTGCCCTGGCTGGACCGGAGCCCGGTGAAGTCGATCCGCTACAAGGGTCCGCTGTTCAAGGCCGCGCTGACGATTTTTGTCATCGTGTTCCTGGTGCTCGGCTACTACGGCACGCAGACCGTGACACCGGCCGGCACCGTCATCTCGCAGGTCGGAACGTTGATTTATTTCTCGTTCTTCCTGCTGATGCCCTGGTATTCGGCAATGGACAAGACCAAGCCCGTGCCTGACCGGGTGACCATGTAATGGGCAAAAACATGAATAAACTCAAACATCTGATCGCAGTTCTGCTGCTCGCGCCGGCGTTTGCGCTGGCTGCTGGTGCCGAAATCAAGCTGGATCGTGCGCCGATCGACGAAAACGACCAGGCTTCGCTGCAGCGCGGCGCCCGGCATTTCGTCAACTACTGCCTTAACTGTCACAGCGCGAACTACATGCGTTTCAACCGGCTGCGCGATATCGGTCTCACCGACCAGCAGATTCTCGACAACCTGGTGTTTACCAATGCCAAAGTCGGCGACCTGATGAAAATCGCGATGGATCCGAAGGACGCAGCGAGCTGGTTCGGTGCGGCGCCCCCGGAGCTGTCGGTGATTGCACGCTCGCGTGCCTCCCACGCCGGCACCGGTGCGGACTGGCTCTACAGCTATCTGCGCAGTTTCTACCGCGACGCCGAACGGCCGACCGGCTGGAACAACACCGTGTTCCCCAACGTCGGCATGCCGCACGTGCTGTGGGAGTTGCAGGGCGAGCAGGTGATGGCCGAGCGCAAGGTGCAGGGCCCGGGTTTCGAAAAGACCGAGCACGTGCTGAAACTCGACAAGCCCGGCAAGCTGAGCCCGGTGGAATATGACCAGATGGTTGCCGACCTGGTGAACTACATGGTGTTCATGGCCGAGCCGGCGCGTTCCAGCCGCACGACCATCGGCATCTTTGTGCTGTTTGCGCTGAGCCTGCTGTTCATTTTGGCTTATGCGCTGAAGAAGGAGTACTGGAAAGACGTGCACTGACGGCGACCTCCGGACTGCCAGGGGCCGTGCGCGGACAACGCGTTACGGCCCCGGCTTTCTGAACCGCCGGGCAATTGATGCACCCGCCCCTTCCGATTTATTGATGCCTTTCCGCCACGGATAACTGATCATGATGACACTCTACTCGGGCACTACCTGCCCCTTCAGCCAACGCTGCCGTTTCGTGCTCTACGAAAAAGGCATGGATTTCCAGATCATCGACGTCGACCTGTTCAACAAACCGGAAGATCTCGCGGTGATGAATCCGTACAACCAGGTGCCGGTGCTGGTTGAGAATCGAACATCATCAACGAATACATCGATGACCGTTTCCCGCATCCGCAGCTGATGCCGGCGGACCCGGTGATGCGCGCCCGTGCGCGTCTGTTCCTGTACCGTTTCGAACAGGAAATGTTCTCGCACGTGATCCACATCGAGAAGGGCACCCAGAAGCAGGCCGACAAGGGCCGCCAGGTCATTCGTGATGCACTGACCCAGATCGCACCGGTGTTCGCCAAGCAGAAATACATGCTGGGCGAAGAGTTCTCGATGCTCGACGTGGCCATCGCGCCGCTGCTGTGGCGCCTGGACCATTACGGCATCCAGCTCGGCAAACAGGCTGCGCCGCTGATGAAATACGCCGAACGGCTGTTCAGCCGTCCCGCGTACATCGACGCGCTGACTGCCTCCGAAAAGGTAATGCGCAAGTAAGCGCGCGGGTTTCAGTCGTGGCCGAGCTTTCGACCAAGCCGTACCTGATCCGTGCCATTCATGAATGGGCCTGCGACAGCGGTCTGACGCCCTATATCTCGGTCAAGGTCGACGAAAACACCCGCGTGCCTGCCGAGCATGTGCGTAACGGTGAAATCGTGTTGAACCTCGGTTATGACGCCACGCACAAGCTGACCATCGGCAATGACCTGATCCAGTTTTCCGCACGCTTCGGCGGCGTGTCGCGCGAATGTTCGGTGCCGGTGTCCGCAGTGCAGGGCATCTTCGCGCGGGAAAACGGGCAGGGCCTGTTCTTCCCGGAAGAAACCCAGGCCCAGTCGATCGGCGGCAGCGGCAACCCCGTCGAAAGCACCGGTGCCGAGTCGCCGTTCAAGCCTGATGATCCCAAGCCCGACGCGCCCGCGCCGGGTGGTCGCCCGCGTCTCCAGGTCGTCAAATAGCCCTGCTGTCGGCGTGATTTGACACCATCCGGCACGCGTCGCACACTGCCGTGACGCTGTACAGGATCTGGTCTCCCTATAAAAAAGCCGCCACAGGCGGCATCCTGTACGGCACACGCTCAGCAATCTCAATCAGGAGGAGTTGCCCATGCTTAGCCAGGAAGAGTTGGCACAGCTCGTTGCCGCAGAAAGCACGATCTTTCCATCACCGATTCCGACGCAATGTATTTCCAGTGACGAATACATGCCGACGCCGCAGACCGAGAAGCAGCGCGAGTTCGAGGCGCGGGTCAAAGCCATCGGCAGTGAAATGGCCAAAAAACACGGCACCACGCGCCGGCGTTTTTTCAAGAGCGCAGCAGGCATGGCGGCCGCGTTTGTCGCGATGAACGACACCTACGGCCCGCTATATGCCGTGAGCCGCGCCGAAGCGGCCACACCGGAAATGGCCAATGAGCGCGCCAACGCACTGAAGAGCCAGTTCATCATGGACATGCACACCCACTTCCTGCGCGACGACACCCGCATCATGGGTTTTGTCGCCCAGCGCGAAGCGGTGGGCAAGGCCGGCTGGAATCCGCTGCTCGCCGGCAAGCCGCAGACCATCGAGGACCTGAAGTTCCCCAACTACTTCAAGGAAATCTATCTCGACTCCGATACCAAGATCGCACTGATCTCCGGTTCGGGCTCGGAGGACCCGCGCGACTGGTTCCTCACCAACGAAATGAAAAACGATGCGCGCAGCAAGGTGAACAAGGAGGCGGGCACCAAGCGCATGTACTCGCATGCCATTTTCATGCCGGGCATGCCGGGCTGGCTGGACAAGGTCGACCATGACCTCGAAGTGCTGAAGCCCGATTCCTTCAAGGGCTACACCGTCGGCGAT
>JBILYA010000236.1:0-4205 GCA_044378065.1 Burkholderiales bacterium
GCGGTGCGCCAGGACCGCGTGCGGTATGTCGGCCATCGTGAACGCAGTGCCGGCAAAGTATTCGTTTTTTGCAAGATGGACGTCGGCCATTTCCAGATATCCGGCGAGTTTTTTTCGGTTGTCTTCAACTTCCGCCATATTGCGTTTTTCAGGCGGCGTGCGGATCAGAATCCAGAACACCGGCTTCATGTGATTCCACAGTGTCGTGCTGTACCACTCCATCCAGCGATCGGCATCGGCGGCAATCTGCGGGTTCTGCGGGCACAGAGTGCCCAGTCCGTGTTTGCGCGCAAGGTAACGCACGATGGCATGGGATTCCCAGAGCAGGAAACCGTCATCGTTGATCAGCGGCACCAGCGCGTTGGGGTTCATCGCCCGGTATTCCGGCGTGTTGTTGACGCCGAACTGCATGCCGGCGTCGATGCGTTCGTAAGGCAGCGCCAGTTCCGCGCAGGTCCACAGCACCTTCTGCACATTGATCGAATTGGTGCGCCCCCAGATTTTCAGCATGCCCCGGCTCCTGTTGCGGTCATTTGGACTGGCGGACAGTCTACCTGAAGGCACATCGCCCGGCGGTGGCACCAAGCTATAATGCCCCGGCATTTTTTATTTACTCAATGGCGGAGGAGCATCATGGGCAGCATGATTGAACTGACGGCCTCGGATGGCCACAAATTCGGTGCCTACAAGGCGGAGCCGGCAGGCAAGCCGCGCGGCGCGGTCGTGGTGGTGATGGAGATTTTCGGCGTCAACAGTCATATCCGTTCGGTGGCTGACGGTTACGCCGCGGACGGCTATCTGGCCATTGCGCCGGCGATGTTCGACCGCGTGCAGCCCAACTACGAGTGCGGCTACACGCCCCCGGAAATCGAAGTCAGCCGCGGGCTGATGCAGAAAGCGAGCCTGGATGATGCGATCAAGGATGTAACCGCGGCGATCAAGGCCGTCGAATCCGCCGGCAAGGTCGGCATCGTCGGTTACTGCTGGGGCGGCACCGTGGCGTGGAAGGCGGCGGCGGAAGTTGCCGGTCTGGCCTGCTCGTCACCGCATTACGGCGGCGGCATTCCGAACCACGCGTCGCTGCAGGCCAAATGTCCGGTGATGTTCCACTGGGGTGAAAAGGACCAGTCAATCACGCTGGAGGCGGCGCAGAAGGTCAAGGCCGCGCAGCCGCAGTGGGAGCATCATTTCTACCCGGCAGGTCACGGCTTCAACTGCGACCAGCGCGGTTCCTTTGATGCGGCGAGCGCCAAACTGGCACGCGAACGCACGCTGGCATTTTTGCGCAAGCACGTCGGCTGACCGGACTTTTGTTACACGCAACGCCGGCCTTACGCCGGCGTTGTTGCTTCAGGAGCGCTCAGGCCGCTGTTTCACCGCTGACGCGTTTGTTGAATGCGGTAAAAAACTGTTCAGCCATTTTTTTGGCCACGCCGTCGATCAGCCTTGCGCCGACCTGGGCCAGTTTGCCGCCGATGCTGGCTTTGACGCTGTAAGACAGTTTGGTGGAACTGCCTTCGGCCGTCAGATGGACCCGGGCTTCACCCTTGGCGAAACCGGCAACGCCGCCCTGACCTTCGAAGTGCAGCATGTAGGAGTCAGGCGCGTTGACTTCGCTCAGCGTCATCTTGCCCTTGAATTTGGCGCTGACCGGGCCGACCTTGGCGGTCATGGTCAGCAGGTATTCGTTGTCGGACTGTTTTTCCATTGAATCGCAGCCGGGGATGCAGTCCATCAGTACGGCGGTGTCGTTCAGTGCATCCCAAGTGGCCTGGTGGGGAAGGGCGATGAGTTGTTCGCCGGTCATTTCCATTGCATTAATACTCCATTGTTGCTGATGCCCGATGTTAACCCATGCGGCGCGCTACAATAATGATCTGCCTATGATTTGTGTAAGGAACGGCTTATGGACAGCGTTGATTTACAGGTGGTCCGCACCGCCCGCGACTGGGTCGCCGGCGGTCATCGCGTGGTGCTTGCCACCGTCATCCGGACCTGGGGTTCTGCGCCGCGTCCGATCGGCGCGCTGTCGGCGATCCGCGGCGACGGCATGGTGGTCGGTTCGGTTTCCGGCGGCTGCGTGGAAGATGACATGATTGATCGAGTCAAATCCGGCAAGCTCGCCGGCAGTCTGCCGACAACCACACAATACGGCGTATCCGCGGAAGAGGCGCAGCGCTTCGGCCTGCCTTGCGGCGGTACGCTGGAGCTGGTGCTGGAGCCATTGTCAGCTGCCAGCGGGCTCGACGAGCTGCTGGCGCGCATCGAGCGCCACGAACTGGTGCTGCGTCGCCTGGATATGAAAACCGGGAACGCGACCACGACCTCGGCGAAATGGCAGGATCAACTGGCATTTGACGGCGCAACACTGACCACGGTTTACGGACCGCGCTGGCGGCTGCTGATCATCGGCGCGGGGCAATTGTCGACTTATCTGGCGCAGATGGCGCAGGCGCTGGATTACCAGATCACGATTTGCGATCCGCGCGAAGAATATACCGAGACATTCGATGTGCCGGGTGTGACCCTCAAGCGCGGCATGCCAGACGATGTGGTGACTGAAATGAATCTCGACGGGCACAGCGCAGTAGTGACGCTGACCCATGATCCGAAGCTGGATGACATGGCGCTGCTGGAGGCGCTGAAGTCGCCGGCGTTTTATATCGGTGCGATCGGTTCCCGGAAAAACAACGATGCGCGGCGCAAACGTCTTGCGGAGTTTGATCTGTCGCAGGAGGAGATTGCGCGCCTGCACGGACCGGTCGGGCTGAAAATCGGCAGCAAGACGCCGCCGGAAATTGCCGTGGCGATTCTGGCCGAGATGACGGCGATCCGTAACGGCGTCGATGTGACGACCTTCGTCGAACCGCCAAAGGCAACGACTCAGGGCTGCGTTGTCGGCTGACGCGGTTTGAAGCTGAGGGTGGCGCAGGGGTCTTCCCGCGCCATTCGTTCCGTAAACACAATGTAATCGTATTCGGGAGCGCTGCGGTCGTAGTAATCCGCAGGTTGCAGTTGCCCGTCCTGCACCTCGATGAATCCCACAGCCAGCAGGTTAACCGGCGCAGTGTTGTCCTGAAGATAGAGCGGCACGCCGAAATCACGCCGCACATGGCCGTTGCCCGCCACCAGTACCGTGCCGGTTGCGGCGTGCTTCGCCACAATCTGCGCCATCACCGCATCGCGCGCGCGTTGCGCAGCGATCATGCCGGGCAGAATTTTTGCCGGCGCCTTGCCGCAGTGCCCGTCGTCGATGACGCGTTCCAGCTTGCGTTGTGCCGCTGGTGGAAGGGGTTTGTTCAGTCCCAGTGTTTCAGCGGTTTTCGCGCCGAGAACGGCCGCAGCGTTTGATGTGGCGATGCAGAAAGCCTGAGCCCGCGACAGATTGGCCGCCAACAGCGGCAGTCCGGCGTCGAGGGCAAGGCTGATGATCGGTGCATAGTCCGGCCAGTTCCAGCCTTGATCATTGAAGCCGCTGGCAACGCGCAGCCGTTCAGGATCCCGCGGTGCATCGGCAATGGCGCGGTCCATCGCCGGCTGCTGCTCTCTGTCAAATTGTTCCATCGCAATCGCCGGGCGGCGACCATCCCGGATCAGCGCAGCGATCAGATCACGGCGCATGCGGTGATGGGCGCCGTTGTCATGGACTTCACCGAGCAGCACGTTACGTGCGCCTTGCAGCCGGCGCTCCAGATCGCTCCGGGTCACTGGTTGTTGCATGCGGGTGTCCCAGATCCGGTTGATCAGCGGGTGCCTGGTGTTTCCGGAATCGGTTTGTGCCCCCGCAGGTGACGTTGCGAATAGGGTATAAGCTAACCCGCACATCCATAGCTGAAAAAGTCTTTGTATCATCGACATAGCGCTTTCTGTTGCATTCATCGCCGGGTTCAACCGCTGATTTTATTTCCGAACAGTGGTGCGGAGGCAGTGTATGCGATACGTTCCGGTTTTCCGTTATTTCCGGGCTTGGTTCCCGGATTTTCATGATTTCTATTGCTCGGGACTAATCTGATGAAACTTGCATTTATCGGTACTGGCGTCATGGGTGGGCCCATGGCAGGGCACCTGGTCAAGGCCGGTCATACGGTCACCGTCTACAACCGCAGCAAGACCAAGGCCCAGGCCTGGGCGGCAACCCATGGCGGTCAGGTGGCGGAGACGCCGGCCGCTGCGGCCCGCGACGCTGCGCTGGTGTTCAGCTGTGT
>JBILYA010000237.1:0-4203 GCA_044378065.1 Burkholderiales bacterium
GGTTAAGACAATTTGCCGTTTTCCCCTTTCAGTTTCAGCGGCGCGGTAGCAAAGCGGTTATGCAGAGGATTGCAAATCCTTCCAGGGCGGTTCGACTCCGCCCCGCGCCTCCAAAATAACCGGCGGTCTGGCTGAAACATTTACGCCGGCTGTTGTGATTCAGGCGAAATAGTTTCGCCGTTGAGTCCTCCGGGATTCCCAAAATATCCTTTTCGTATCCGTAGCCCTTAGCTGCGGCTCTATGCTTTCCACATACCTGCCTTTTTTGTAACCATCGGTAATCCGAAGAGCCTGATGAACAGGCTCAACGCAGAGACGTTCAAGGCGCTGAAATAGAAATAAATCGCGGATTATCTGACCTGCGATTGTCGAGAATCGATCGGCTGTGCGATTGACTCCGTCGGAGCTCATTTCTGCAAGGAAGCAGAAATATTCGCAAAGGTTCTAAAAGCGGGAAGCCTACGCTTAGATTGCCTGGCGTTTGAACTCATGGATGATCAGGTTATCCCCACTGCGAATGCTCTGGTACCCGGGGCCGGAATCGAACCGGCACGCCTTGCGGCTTCGGATTTTAAGTCCGATGCGTCTACCAATTTCGCCACCCGGGCACGTGGCGCATTCTACTCCACGGAAATTTTGCACGTAACTTGTTGTAACGCCGGGGATACCTGCGCGGCAGGGGAGTCAGGGGGCTGCTGGGCTATAATCAGTGTCCAAATGACTTTAACTTTTCTGATGGCAAGGCCTTTCGCCGTTCAATCAGCGACTGCGACACAGCGACACGATTAACATGATTGTTTTTGATCTCGGCTGCGACAATGACCACCGGTTCGAGGGCTGGTTTTCCTCAAGCACGGATTTTGAGCGCCAACAAAAGGAAAACCAGCTGAGCTGTCCGCTCTGCGGCAGCCCGCATATCAACCGGCTGCTGACCGCTGCACGTCTCAATACCGGCCATGCTGCACAGCCTGAGCGCGAACCCTCTGAATTGCCTGCTGCCAATGCAGCGCAATATGCCAACTTTGATGCGGCGCGCATGCTCAAGCTGATTTCCCATATCGTCGAGAGCACCGAGGATGTCGGGCGCTCTTTTCCTGAAGAGGCCCGCAAGATCCACTACAAGGAAGCGCCGGAACGGCAGATCCGTGGCACTGCTTCACCGCAGGAAGTCGATGCGTTACGCGACGAAGGCATTGATGTCATTCCGTTGCCGGTGCCGCCGCATCTGGGTGGCAAAACGCATTAAGCTTTCGTTCCATAAGTTAATGTTTTAAAAGCCTTTTCCAACATATCATTGTTGGCATCCTGTTTCGGGTAACGCAAGCCAGCCCAGAAATGCCGGCAGTTTGATCCGTATCAAAAGCCTGTCAGACCCTCGTGATATTCTGTTTTCAAGCAGACTTGAATCTGCCGTTATTTGAAAACCGAAAATCGAGAGGAGTCACATGTTCAAGCACATCCTGCTGCCCACCGATGGTTCCAAACTGTCTGATCGGGCCATCATTCATGGCATCAAACTGGCCAAGGCGCTGGGCGCCAAAGTGACTTTGCTGAGCGTTGTTCCCGAATTTCGCATGATCGCTGACGAAAGCTTTGCCATGCCAATGAGCATGCAGGCCAAGCAGCGTTATGAAAAAGAAGCGAAAGCGCACGCAGAAAAGAAAATGGCTGCCGCGAGTGCCCGCATTGAGAAGGGCGGCCTGCAGGTGGCTTCTGTTGTGGTGTCGAGTGATCTGCCTTATCAGCAGATCATCGAAGTGGCCCGCAAACGCAAATGCGATGTCGTGGTCATGGCATCCCACGGTCGGCGCGGGCTGACAGGACTGTTGCTGGGCAGTGAAACCGTCAAGGTGCTCACGCACAGCAAGATCCCGGTGCTGGTGGTGCGCTGACGCAGACTGATTCGCGACAGTGGCTGATTCCAAGCCTGGTGCCACCGCTGCAGCCCTAAGCGAAGGCGTTATCCGTTTCCTTCGGCAGCATCCGCCATTCAGTCAGATGGAGGATGCTGCGCTTCAGTTTCTGGCTTCCCATGTCGTCCTCGGGTATTACCCCAAGGGCACGGTGATTCTCGATGCCGAGCAACCGCCACCTCTGGCTTTCCACATTATTCAACGCGGAACGGTGCAGTTGCTGCCTTTCAATGCAGCGCACAGCGACGATGCCCATCCCGTTCATATGGGTCCCGGAGAATGCTTCTCGGTCAGCGCGATGCTGGAGAATCGCCCGGTTATAGCACCCTATACGGCAGTGGCTGATACGTTCTGCTATGAAATGCCCGCGGAACACTTCCCGGAACTCCTGAACCGCAGCCCGGTTTTCCGCGAATTCACAACGGAATTCCTTGCCAGCATGCTGCGGGAGTCTCGACGGCTCATCAAGTCGAATTACAACGCTGCGAGTGGTGAACAGCAGACCATGAGCCGAACCTTGCGCTCACTGATCACCCGGCAGCCGGTCACCTGTATCGCTGAAACGCCACTGGGTGATGTGCTCCGCACCCTGCAGAGTCGCAAGATCGGTTCGATGCTGGTCACCGACGGGGATGAACGGCCGGTAGGCATATTTACCCGCCATGACGTACTCGATCGCGTGGCGCTGTCGAATTGCGACCTTAGTAAACCGATCAGTGAAGTGATGACGCCCAATCCGCTGACGCTGCCGGCAGAAGCCAGCGCCTACGAAGCTGCTCTGCTGATTGCCGATCGCGGTATTCGTCATATTCCGGTCTGCGATGACCATCGCTTGATTGGCGTGGTGACTGAACGTGACCTGTTTGCGCTGCAACGCGTCAGTGTGCGCGGCATTCACCGGGCGATTGCTGATGCGCGCACTATCGAAGATCTGAAGCGTACGGCAACCGATATTCACAGACTGGCGTGCACTATGCTGGGGCAGGGGGTTTCCGCGGAACACATGACCCTGATCATTTCCACCCTGAACGATGCATTGGTGCGGCAGGTGCTTCAAATCGAGGCTTCCACTTTTGATCTGGAAGGTTTGCGCTGGGGCTGGCTGGCCTTTGGCAGTGAGGGGCGTTTCGAACAAACCATCAGCACGGACCAGGATAACGGGCTTATTTTTGACTGCGGTTCCGATACACCGGATGCCGTGAGATCCCGGCTGCTGCCGTTTGCGCAGGTTGTGAATCGAGCCCTCGATGCCTGCGGTTTCCCGCTTTGCAAAGGCAATATCATGGCGGGTAATCCGCAGTGGTGTCTGAGTGTTGAAGAATGGCGGGAGCGTTTCGATCAATGGCTGGCAAATACCGATCCGCAAGCGCTGCTGAGTGCAGTGATTTTCTTTGATTTCCGCAATTTGTACGGAGAAATATCGCTTGCCGACAGTCTGCGCCAGCATCTCAGCGAAAGCGTGCTCGGCAACAGCCGCTTTCAGCGTCAGCTTGCGCAATATGCGCTTGAAAACAAGCCGCCGCTGGGTTTGATCAGTGATTTCCTCACTGAGGATGAAGGCGAGGGGCGGGGCACTATTGATCTGAAAAAGGCGGGGGCTCGGCTGTTTACGGATGCGGCGAGGGTTCTGTCACTGGCTGCGGGTGTAACCCATACCAACACCGTCCAGCGCCTGCGTCAGTCGGCAACGACCTTGAAGATGCCCGCGGGTGAGGTCGATGCGATTGTCGAGGCTTTCTATTTTATCCAGACATTGCGTTTGCGCGGACAAATGTCACAGGATTCCGAATTGAAGCAGCCGAACAGGTTAGACCCCACAACGCTCAACGAAGTCGACCGCCGCATTCTCAAGGAAAGCCTGAGACAACTGCGCAAGCTGCAAAGCCGGCTGGCCCTGGACTATCAATTGTGAGCCACCAGGCGTGAACTGGCTGCGCCGGCTGTTCCTGCGCAAACCCGCGCTGACAATCGAGCAGTCGCTGGCGCTGGCGGCTTACCGATCGCATGCCCCCATCGCAGGCGCAACGCCTTTGGATCAGTTGCGTTTTATAGTGGCGGATGTAGAAACGACCGGATTGAATCCATTTTCGGACCAGCTGATTTCGATCGGAGCGGTCGAAATTGTTGGAGGGCGTATCAGACTGGACACAGGGTTCGAAGTGGTTTTTCGCCAGCCCCACGCCAGTGCCAACGCCAACATACTGGTCCACGGCATCGACGGCACAACCCAGCTACGCGGCATGGAACCTGCGGCGGCAACTCTTCTGTTCCTGGAATACATCAGCAACGC
>JBILYA010000238.1:0-4189 GCA_044378065.1 Burkholderiales bacterium
CGGGTTTTATCCCGACGCCGGCAATCATCGTTATATCTGGGTGCACGCGGTTTCAGTCGGCGAAACGCGTGCGGTCGAGCCCCTGATCCGCGCGCTGCAGGCGCATTTTCCGCAGCATCGCATCCTGTTGACGCATATGACGCCGACCGGGCGCGAAACCGGCGGCGGACTGTTTGGCGATTCGGTCACGCGCTGTTATCTGCCCTATGACTATCCCGGTGCGACAAAACGCTTTCTGGCGCATTACCGGCCTGAGGCCGGTCTGCTGATTGAAACCGAGGTCTGGCCCAATCTGATTGCGGCCGGGGTGGCTTTGGGCATTCCCCTGCACCTGATCAACGCCCGCTTATCCGAGCGCTCACTGCGCGGTTACCGTCGTGTCGGCACGCTAGCCTGCGATGCCTTGCGCGGCTTCAGCCTGATTGCTGCGCAGACCGAAGCGGATGCGCAGCGGCTGCAGGCGCTTCAGGCGAAACACGTGGTAGTGACCGGAAATCTGAAGTTTGACGTCGATCCGCCGGTACAACAGGTGTCGCTGGGACTGGAGCTGAAGCGTACGCTGGCCGGGCGGCGGGTATTGCTCGCCGCAAGCACGCGCGAAGGTGAAGAAGAACTGCTGCTGGATGGCCTAAGGCAGTTGGCAATGAACGGTGCGCTGTTGGTCATCGTGCCGCGGCATCCCCAGCGCTTTGATGCCGTTGCGGCAATGGTGGCCGAACGCGGACTCCGCCTGCAGCGACGCAGCGCGGGTGGAATGGTGGATGCCGCCACTGATGTACTGCTCGGCGACACCATGGGCGAGATGTTCATGTATTACGCCGCTTGCGATGTGGTGCTGATGGGCGGCAGTTTTCTGTCATACGGCGCGCACAGCCTGATTGAGCCCTGCACAGTGGGCAAGCCAGTCGTGATTGGTCCCTCGACCTACAACTTTGCCGAGGCGACCGACGCGGCAGTTGCGGCCGGTGCCGCCTTGCGTGTCGCGGATGTTGGTGATGGCTTGAGCGCAGCCCTGGCACTGGCGGGTGATGCGGCGCTCTGTCAGCGCATGGGGGAGGCGGGGCTGGTGTTTACGGCGGCGCATCGCGGCGCCGCGGATCGCGTGCTGGCCTTGATCCGGCTGCGCGAAATCAAGAGCTGATTATTTTTCCAGCCAGCCGTTGATGCGCTGCAGGTCTTCTTCGTCGAGTTCGCCGGCGGCGGCAATCAGGCGCAGAAATGATGCAATGTAGTTGTAACGGGCCTGCGCCAGATCGCGGCGTGCGCTGAACAGCAGCTGCTGCGCATTGAGCACATCGACTTGTGTGCGTACCCCAACTTGCTGCCCCAGTATCGTGGAGTCGAGGGAGCTCTGGTTGGAGACCACCGCGGCTTCCAGCGCACGAACCTGCGCGATATTGCTGGTAACTCCCAGGTAGCCCTGTCGCGCGGCGAGTTCTGCGCTGCGGCGCGCATATTCCAGTTCCTGCCGGGCCTTGTCTTCATTGGCCAGCGACTCGCGCACGCGGGAGTTGACGATGCCGCCCTGATAAAGCGGAATAGCAAGCTGAAGACCGATGATTTTGGAATTGGTGTCAGTGCCGCTGCCGCCTTGCACGCCCGAACCCTGGCCCGAATCCGTCAGGGAAGCATAAGCATCGACGGTGGGATAGTGCGCACCGCGATTACGTATGACGTCCTGGGACTGGAAGTTCAGCGTTTCCTGTGCAATGCGCACAGCGAGTCCGTTGGTGCGAGCGCGCTCAACCCAGGCCTCCATGGTGTTGGGGGTCGGCGGGATCGGAGAAAAATTCCTGGCAGGGCCGGCGAGGGCCGGCGCAGGGCGGCCAATCAGCTGTTCCAGCGTGCGGTTTTTGACTTCCACATCGGCTTGCGCCGCGATTTCCTGGGCCGTAACCAGGTCATATCGGGCCTGCGCCTCATGGGTGTCAGTGATGGTGGCGTTGCCAACTTCAAAATTACGCTTGGCCTGCTCCAGCTGCTGGGCGATGGCGGTTTTCTGAGCTCGCGTGAACGACAGGTTGGCGCTCGCCAGCAGGACGTCGAAATAGGCTTGTGAAACACGCAGGATGAGATCCTGGGCAACCGAGGCGAACTGCACATCGGCGAGCGCAACCTGGGTTTTACCCTGATCGTAAGCTACCAGATTCTGTTTGCGGTACAGCGGCTGGGTTACCGAGAGCGAAGCGGTGTTGGAGTTGTATTGCGCCTGGCTGCCGGCGACAGCGGGATTCCGGAAGCGCAGGTCGCGGTCGTTGTATTGAGTGGAAGCCGAGACAGAAGCTTGCGGCAACAACCCGGCTAGTCCTTGCGGCAGTTTTTCCTGCGACGCTGTCCAGCCGGCGCGTGCGGCGCTGTAAACCGGATCGGATGCCAGCGCCAGACGGTAGATTTCCAGCAAATCAGCACCAAAGGCCGGCGCGCCGGAACACAGCAGCGCAAAAGCGAGAGACAGGGATGCGCGGCTTGCGCGGGTCATGCCGGTCTAGAACTTGAAACGCTGCGGCTGCAGCGCATTTTTGAGCGACGGGATGCAGGTTTCAAACAGGGTCACGGCGCTGCAGGCGCCACCGGATGTGCGGGTCACGAGTTGGGCTTGCATCACCGGGGCCTCACCAACCACGGCAATCAGCCGTCCGCCGGGATTCAGGCTGTGCTGGAAGCTCTCGGGCAGAACCGGAACCGAGCCGGTCAGTACAATGACGTCATAGGGGCCGTGTTTATCCCAGCCGCGTGCGGCGTCACCGGTTTCGAGGGTCACATTCTTGATGCCCGCTTCAGAAAGATGCGCGGCGGCCGCGCGGGTAAATTCAGGGACGATATCAACGCTGCAGACCTGACGTGCGAGGCTGGCGAGCAATGCCGTCATGAAACCGCTGCCGGTGCCGATTTCCAGCACTGAGTCGGTGTTCTTGATCATCAGCGATTGCAGCATGCGCGCTTCTGTTTTGGGCGACAGCATCACTTCATCGTGACCCAGCGGGAGTTCCATGTCGGCAAAAGCCAGCGCACGGTGCGGGGCGGGCACGAAGTCTTCACGATGTACGCGCATCAACAGGTCGAGAATGACCGGATCGAGCACCTCCCAGGTGCGGATCTGCTGCTCAACCATGAAGAAACGGTTGCGTTCCAAGTCCGAAGACGGAGCTGAGACCGGTGTGGTGGCGTTCATGAGTGGTTAAGTGCTTGTCGAAAAAGAGGAATTGGCGCGGCGCATGCTGTGCTTCCAGCTTGCAATTATCCCATATTTCCATTAGCTTAAACATCACACGTAGGGGTCCTTGCAGCGGGTGCTGCAGGGTGAGACAAACCCTCATAACCTGATACGGATAATGCCGTCGTAGGGAAGCGTGGAATGTTTGGGGAATGGTTCTTTAATCCCTCCGGCATCTCCGCTCCTTCCGACCTTCCCCCTGGAGTGAGAGAAATGAATGCCAATCCGAAGTTCCTCAATACCGCTGCCCAGGTTGATGCCGGCGCGGTGAAACCGTTGCCGAATTCGCGCAAGGTCTACATACCGGGTTCCAGCGCCGACATTCAGGTGCCGATGCGCGAAATCACGCAATCGGACACGCCGGCCTCGATGGGTGCTGAAAAAAATCCGCCGATTTTTGTGTATGACACTTCGGGACCTTACACCGATCCCGCGGCAAAAATTGATATCCGCTCCGGTCTGGCGCCGTTGCGGCAACAATGGATCGAGAAGCGCGGCGATACCGTCGCCCTGGATGGTCCCAGCTCGCGTTACGGTCAGGAGCGTCTGGCCGACCCGGAGCTCGCCAGCCTGCGCTTCAATCTCGCCCGCAAGCCGCGGATTGCCAAGCCCGGCATGAACGTGACGCAGATGCACTATGCGCGCAAAGGCATGATCACGCCGGAGATGGAATACATCGCGATCCGCGAGAACCAGCGGCGCGAGGGGCTTTCCGAGCTGCTGACCAAACAGCATCCGGGTCATCACTTCGGCGCGGCCATTCCGAAAATCATCACGCCGGAATTCGTGCGTGATGAAGTGGCCCGCGGCCGCGCCATTATCCCGGTGAACATCAACCATCCGGAAATTGAGCCGATGATCATCGGCCGCAACTTCCTGGTCAAAATCAACGCCAATATCGGCAACTCGGCGCTGTCCTCCGGCATTCAGGAAGAAGTCGAGAAAATGACCTGGGCGATCCGCTGGGGCGGCGAC
>JBILYA010000015.1:0-15125 GCA_044378065.1 Burkholderiales bacterium
GCCCCAGCGTCGCCACCCGTGACTATGTCTATGACTTTCTGACGGGGGTGTCGATGCGCATCGATGCGCTGCGTGTGTCGGTTACGCGGATCAATCGCAGCGAAGAGTTCTATACGCCGCTCGGCGGCGGCGGCAAGCAGCAGTTTTACTCCGTCAATATCGGCATCGAGTTCTGAGCGGCGACCCGGTAATCCGCATCGCGTCATGGAAAGTCCCATCACCGGATATCACCAGGACGAACTCGGCGACTGGGTCGCGCAACTGGCTTGCGGGCACAACCAGCATGTGCGCAACAATCCGCCGTGGAACAACCGGCCCTGGGTTACCACAGCGGAAACCCGCCAGTTGATGATCGGGCACAAGCTCGGATGTAAAAAGTGCGAGGCTGGCGCACCGCCGGACTCGCGGCCGGCCTAGCCCCGGTTCAGCGGCGCTGGCTGGCCTGTCGTGCCAGCATGATGCCCAGCAGTACCAGCGCGCCGCCGGCGAACTGCAGTGGGCCGACGGTTTCACCAAGCAGGATCCACGCGAACAGCGTCGCCATGACCGGCTGCAGCAGCAGACCGACCGAGGAGAAAGTCGCTGTCAGATGGGCCATTGCCCAGGCGATCAGGCTCTGGCCGATGACTTGCGCAAACAGCGCGATGCCGATCAGCTTGAGCCAGCCCGCATCCGTCAGCGGAAGAATGCGTTCTCCCGAAATCCAGGCGATCGGCAGCAGCAGGATGGCCATGATCGTGCTGCTCAAGGCCATTACGCTGGCGGTGGGCACGTTAGTGCGCAAACGCGACACGGACAGCTGATACGCCGCATAAAACATCGCGGTGACCACACCCAGTGCGTCACCGAGCAGCGTACGGTTATCGCCGCCGAAGTTGGCGCCGATCAGCAGCAGTGTGCCGCTGATCGAAGCGGCAAGTCCGGCAAGGAACAAACGCTGCGGCGACTCGCGGAACACGAACCAGGCCACAGCAGTGACGAAGATCGGCGCGAGATTGGCGAGCAGCGTGGTGTTGGCTACCGAAGTCAGCAGGATGGACCAGTGCCAAACCGCGAGGTCACCAGCAAAAAAGAAACCCGCAGCGAACAGCATGGTGCAGTGGTTGCGCGCCTGAGCCGGCAGGCGGGCGCCTTGCGTGGAGACCGCCCACAGCCACAGCAGGGGTAGTGCGAGGAATACCCGCCAGAACGCGGTGGCGACCGGACCGGTTTCGCTGACCTTGACGAACAGCGGCGCGGTGGCGATGGCGGTGGCACCCGCAAACAGCGCGGCGAGCGCCAGCCATTCAACGCGTATTCGCCCTTCGACAGGCTCAGGGCGAACGGGCATTTTTTGAGACGGGGATTATTTGCCGATGAATTTCGGCTTGCGCTTCTCGATGAATGCCGCCATGCCTTCCTTCTGGTCCTGGGACGCGAACAGCATCTGCAGCGTGCGCGTCTCCAGCGTCAGGCCGGTTTCCAGCGAAGCATCCATACCGCGGATGATCGACTCCTTGGCCTGCTGGATGGCGATCGGCGGCAGTTCGGCGATCTGTGCGGCCAATGCCACAGCGCGTTTTTCGACTTCGGCATCGGGCACGATTTCACTGACGAGATTCATGTCGAAAGCTTCCTTCGCACCGAAAATATCGCCGGTCAGCACATAACGCATCGCCTTGTACTTGCCGACGGTGCGCGGAAAACGCTGGGTGCCGCCGCCGCCGGGAATGATGCCGATTTTCACTTCGGGCTGGCCGAACTTGGCCGATTCACCGGCAATCAGGATGTCGCAGGTCATCGCCAGTTCGCAGCCACCACCAAGCGCGAAGCCGCTGACCGCGGCGATCACCGGTTTCGGACAGCCATAGATGATGCGCCATAGCTTCTGCGTGCCCCGCTGCAGCATCTCGATGCTGCCGGCAGTGGCCATTTCCTTGATGTCGGCGCCGGCGGCGAATGCCTTGTCATTGCCGGTGAGCACGATGCAGCGCACCGAATCGTCATCGGCCATCTCCGTCAGGTGCTGGCCGATCAGCCGGCGTACTTCCATGTTCAGCGCGTTGCGCGCTTCCGGACGGTTGATGCGGATCAGGCCGACGCCTTCGGCGGGACGTTCGGTGATGACGGCGGGTGCACTCATTGCTTGTTGCTCCTGGCAAATTGCCGGTTATTGTTTGGCGAGACCGATATCGACCAGCACGGCCTTGATATCCGCGTAGTCCTTGGCGATATCCTTTGAGAATTGCGCGCTGGTCACAAAATCATCCGACCAGTAGTTTTTGTCGAGGTCGGCTTTCCATTCCGGGGTCGAAGTGACCTTGCGCAGCACGCCTTCCCAGTAGGCGATCTGCGCCGGCGTGATGTCCTTCGGCGCCATGATTGCGCGCCAGCCGCCGTAAACCAGATCTGCGCCCTGTTCTTTCCAGGTCGGCACATTGGCAAATGCGCCGGGAAAACGTTTTGCGGATGAAACGCCGATCACGCGCAGGCGGCCTTCGGCCAGATGCGATGCGACGTTGCCCGCCGCCGTGGTGACCATGTCGATATGACCGCCGAGCACCTGGGTGACCGCTTCGGAGGAACCCTTGAACGCGATGGCCTTGAGGTTGCGCGCATTCACGCC
The DNA here is from genome assembly GCA_044378065.1 of Burkholderiales bacterium. Lineage (GTDB taxonomy): Bacteria > Pseudomonadota > Gammaproteobacteria > Burkholderiales > SG8-41. Next base: position 2,606 of record JBILYA010000015.1, read on the forward strand.
GACGCTCTTGGCGAGCAGGCCTGCAGCGATGTGATTGTGGCTGCCGAGCGTGGTTGCGAATCCGATGGAGACCGACTGCGGATTTTCTTTCAGTTTGGCGATCAGATCCTTGCCCGTCTTGATCGGAGAGTTGGCGTTGACCGCGAACACCACGTAGTCGTTGAACAGGGAGGCGATCGGAGTGAAGTCCTGATAACTCAGCGGGCTGGTGCCGACAATGTGATTGGTGAGCAGCGCGGTGGTGCCGATCAGCAGCGTGTGCGGATCGCTTTTCTTCTGGCTCACATAGTTGAAGGCGATTGAACTGCCGCCACCGGGGCGGTTGACTACGGTCAGCGAGGTCGGAATCAGTTTGGCTTCGACGATGGCTTTTTCTACGGCACGGGCGGTTTTGTCATTGCTGCCGCCGGGAGCGGAGCCGACAACGATTTCGACATTGCGGCTTGGTGACCAGGCTTGCTGGGCCTGGGCAGGAAGAGTGATCGCCATGGCGGCGGTGATCAGAAAACAAGTCAGGTTTTTCATGAGGAGTTTCTCCTGTAGTGGAAAGGTTACTGGCGTTCGATGTTGGCTTTTTTGATGACTTGTTCGTATTTGACAATTTCCGAGCGGATGAATTTGTCGAAATAGTCCGTGCTCCCGCCTTTCGGTACGACCCCTTCGGACTCAAAGCGGTTTTTGACTTCCGGCATGGCGAGCACCTTGTTGGTGTCGGCATTGACCTTGGTGATGATGTCGCGCGGCGTCTTGATCGGCGCCATCAGGCCGAACCAGTTGCTGGCTTCGTAACCTTTGACGCCCGACTCGTCAAACGTCGGCACGTTGGGCACTGCCGCGAAACGCTCCAGGCTGCTGATGGCGATGCCGCGCAGCCGGCCCGACTTGATGTGCGGCACCAGTGCCGGCACGCCGCTGAACACCATTTCGACGTTGCCGGAAATCGCATCGGTGATCGACGGCGTGTTGCCCTTGTAGGGGACATGCAGGATGTTGATGCCGGTCATGACCTTGAGCAGTTCGCCGGCCATGTGGTTCGAACTGCCGAGCCCGGCGTGACCGTAGTTGAGCTGGCCCGGGCGTGATTTGGCGAGTGCAACCAGTTCCTTGACGTTTTTTGCGGGCAGCGACGGATGGGCCGCGAGCAATGCTGCACCTTGTACGCACCAGGCCACCGGCGCGAAATCACGCAGCGTGTTGTAAGGCGGCTTGGCATACAGCGTCATGTTGACGGCGTTGGAAGCGCCGCCCATGAACAGCACATAACCGTCGGGTACAGCTTTGGCCGCGAGTTCCGATCCGATATTGGTGCCGCCGCCGGGACGGTTATCGACGATCACCTGCTGGCCCCACAGTTCGCTGAGCTTGGCGCCGACGGTTCTTGCCGTGAAATCGGTGTTGCCGCCGGCGGCATAAGGCACGATTACCCGCACCGCGCGGGTGGGCCAGTTCTGTTGCGCCAGCAAGGGCTGGGAGACCAGCATCAGTGAGGCGACTGTTAATAAATATTTGATTTTATTCATAAATTCCTCCGAACCAGTTATGCGGCGGCACTACGCACTTCATTGGTGAGTGCTTGCTTGCGTTGCCAATTTTCAAGGTTGGCGACGAACAGCTGATAAACCCGTTCGTCATTGCCCGATGCCGCTGCCGAATTGTGCGGCGAAACGAGCACATTGGGCAGATCCCACAGCGGAGATTCTGCCGGGAGTGGTTCTTTTTCAAAGACATCCAGGTAGGCGCCGGCGAGATGGCCCGAGCGCAGGGCCTCGATCATTGCCGCTTCATCGATGATTTCGCCGCGGCCGATATTGATGATGCGTGCACCCTGCGGCAGCCGCGCCAGCAGGTCGGCATTGATCAGGCCGCGGGTTTCCGCGGTCAGCGGGCTGGCGATGACCAGCCAGTCAGCGCGGGGCAGCAGTTCCGGGAGTTTTTGCGGCGGATGAAGTTCATCCACCGGGTCGCCGGGTTTTTGCGGACTGCGCCTTACGCCGATGACTTTCAGTCCTAAAACCCGGGCGAGGCGTGCGATTTCCGAGCCGATGCTGCCGAGGCCGACTATGAGTACCGTTTGACCAGGGAGGTCGCGCGGGAAATGCGGCATCCGCGCCGGATCCCAGCGGTGTTCGCGTTGTGCGTTGAGCCAGCGCGGGAAATTGCGCGCCAGCATCAGCAGGCCGGTAATCGCCGTTTGCGCGATCGGCACCGCAGTCGTGCCGGCGGATGTGGTCAGGCGCACGCCTCGCTGCAGCATTTCGGTATAGATCGGATGATCAACGCCGGCATTGAAGACGTGCAGCCACTGCAGGGCCGGGGCTTTGCGCACCGTCGAAAAGAACTGGCGCGAGAACTGCGGAAATACATCAGAGGAAAAAAACGCCACATCGAGGCGGGCGCAATCGGCATCGCTGAGCCGGCCTTCGGGGTCGGCCGGGAGCACGATCAGCTCCAGGGGCAGCCCGAGGCGTTTCGCCTGCGCGGCAAGGTCGGCGCCGCGCCCGGCATGCAGGCGGTTTGAAACCAGCAAAGTGGTCATGGACAGTTCAGAGAATGGCAACGACGCGGGAGGGAGATTTTACCCGCTCTTTGCTACCATGCGACGCTCAGCCGCAGTGCAAACCGGCCTACCGACCATGAAAGTCCATTCAATGGAAATGAATACCCTGGAACTGACCCGGCAACTGATCGCGCGCCCTTCGGTGTCTCCGGAAGACGCCGGCTGTCTGGAGCTGGTCATCGCGGAATTGAAGCCGCTGGGTTTTGAATGCGAAATCATCGCCGCCAACGGCACGACGAATCTGTGGGCGCGCCGCGGACGTGCGGCACCGCTGATCTGTTTTGCCGGGCATACCGACGTGGTGCCGACCGGCCCCCTCGAAAACTGGAACATCGATCCGTTCACACCGACGATCAAGGACGGCATTCTCTACGGCCGCGGCGCCTCCGACATGAAAACCTCGATTGCCGCGTTTGTCGTGGCAATCCGCGAGTTTGTCCGGGCGAATGAAGATCATCCGGGTTCCATCGCAGTGATGTTCACCTCGGACGAAGAGGGTCCGGCGCTTGACGGTACCGTGAAAGTGGTTGAAGCGCTGGCAAAACGCGGCGAAAAACTCGACTACTGCATCGTCGGTGAACCGACCTCGGTCAAGCAGTTCGGCGACATGATCAAGAACGGCCGCCGTGGATCACTGACCGGCATCCTCACCGTGCAGGGCGTGCAGGGCCACGTCGCCTATCCGCATATGGCGAAAAATCCGATTCACGATGTTGCACCCGCCATTGCGGAACTGGCCGCGACCGAATGGGACCGCGGCAATGAATATTTCCCGCCGACCACCTGGCAGATCTCCAACTTCACCGCGGGCACCGGCGCCAACAACGTCATCCCCGGTACTGCGCGCGTGCAATTCAATTTTCGCTTTTCCACGGCGAGCACCGTTGAGTCCTTGCAGACGCAGGTGCACGGCATCCTCGACAAGCACGATCTCAAATACGACTTGGAATGGCGGCAGGACGGTCGCCCCTTCCTGACCGCGCGCGGCGATCTGGTCGATGTGGTGACCAGGGCCATCAAGGAAGTCACCGGTGTCGATACCGAACTGTCGACCACCGGCGGCACCTCGGACGGCCGTTTCATTGCCGACATCTGTCCGCAGGTCATCGAGTTCGGGCCGACCAACGCGACGATCCACAAGGTCAACGAATGTCTGCCGGTTGCTGAAGTCGAGCCGCTGCAGAAAATATACCGGCGTATTCTCGATTTAGTGCTGCTGAAGCGCTGACCAGCGCAGGGCGCCTTCACCGGCGGCCCGACCGCTGGCAAAACACGCGGTGAGGAGATAGCCCCCGGTCGGCGCTTCCCAATCGAGCATTTCCCCGGCGCAGAACATGCCGGGCAGTTTTTTGACCATCAGTTGTTCATCCAGCGCTTCGAAGGGAACGCCACCCGCGCTGCTGATGGCCTCATCGATGGGCCGCGCGGCGGTCAGGGTCAGCGGCAATGATTTAATAGCTGATGCCAGTTTTTGTGCATCGTTCATTTCCGCGGCTGTCAGCGCTTCGCGCAGCAAACCGGCCTTGATGCCTTTCAGGCCGAGGCGGCTTTGCAGATGCGTGGTCAGCGAACGTGATCCGCGCGGATGCGAAACCTCAGCCAGAACCCGCGCGGGATCATGGTCGGGCAGCAGATCGAGATGCAGCGTTGCATGACCCTGTGCCGCGATGGTGTCGCGTAGCAGCGCCGAGAGTGCGTAGATCAGGCTGCCTTCAACGCCATATTCGCTGACGACGAATTCGCCGTTGCGGTGATGAATCATCCCGTTTGCATCAGTCAATGACGCGCCCACGGCTTTCACCGGCTGTCCGGCATAACGTTCACGCAGATGCGCGCTCCACGCGACATCAAAGCCACAGTTGGCCGGTCGTAACGGTGCGACGGGCACACCGTGCGCTTCGAACAGCGGCACCCACGCGCCATCAGAACCCAGCCGCGCCCAGCTGCCGCCGCCCAGTGCGAATACGGTGCAGCTTGCAGCGACAGTGGCCTCGCCCTGCGGCGTTGAAAACAGTAATGCCCCGTCCGCGCTCCAGCCGGTCCAGCGGTGGCGGGCATGGATACGCAGTCCTGCGCCGCGCAGGCGGTGCAACCAGGCGCGCAACAGCGGAGCAGCTTTCATTTCCTTCGGGAACACACGCTGTGAAGTACCGACAAAGGTCTCGACGCCGAGGCCGTGCACCCAGTCCTGTAATTGTGCCGCACCGAAGGCATTCAACATCGATTCGAATACGGTTCTGCGGGTGCCATAGCGGATCAGGAATTTTTCCGAATGCTCGGCATGGGTAATGTTCAGGCCGCCCTTGCCGGCGAGCAAGAATTTGCGGCCGACCGAGGGCATCGCGTCATAAAGATCGACGGTCATGCCGCCGGCGAGCAGCACTTCCGCGGCCATCAGGCCGGCAGGACCGCCGCCGATCACGACCGCCGCCGGGGCGGTTATAGCCACTTGGCCTTGCGGAAACGCCAGAACAGATAACCGTCGATGATCACCATCGCCGCGAGCGACAGCGGGTAGCCCCATTGCCAGCTCAGTTCCGGCATGTGATCGAAATTCATGCCGTAAATGCCGGCGATCAGCGTCGGCACCGCGACGAGAGCGGCGTAACCTGCCAGCCGTTTGGTGACCTCGTTCTCCTGCAATGTGATCATCGACAGGTTGACCGAAATCGCCGTTGTGACCATCTCGCGCGCGGCGTCGATATTCTGATTGATCCGGCCGAGATGATCGGAAACGTCACGGAAATACTCACCCAGTCCTGCGCACAACGGCGGTACACGTCCCCCGTGTAGCTTGCTGAGCGATTCCAGCAGCGGTGCGGTCGCGTGTTTCAATGTCATCAAGTCCTGCTTGATGCCGTAAAGTGCCTCGATATTGGCGCGGGGCGAAGTGCCGGCGAAGATACGGTCTTCAATGTTTTCCAATTGCGTTTCAAGGCTGTCGAGAATCGGAAAATAACGGTCCACCACAGCGTCGATCAGCGCGTAGAGGATATAGCCGGTGCCGTATTGGAGCAGTTCGGGCTCGCGTTCGCAGCGGGCGCGGACATCCGAAAAGTTACGCTCGCTGCGGCTGCGCACCGAAAGCACGTAATTGCGCGCCACGAAAATATCCACTTCGCCGACTCGCAGGTCATTCCCGTCCGGCTCGATCATGTGGAGCACCATGAACAGTTCCTCGCCGTATTCCTCGAACTTCGGCCGCTGGTGGCCATGATGCGCGTCTTCGACAGCAAGGGGATGAAGGTCGAACTCCTCCTTCAGTTTTTCAAGTTCATGGGGTTCGGGATCGCGGACCGCCATCCACAGGATGCAATCGTTGCGCTGAAGATAGGTACGGATTTCCTCGCGCGCCACATCGGCGATTTTTTTCCCGTCCCGGTAGGCAACGCTGTTGACGATCATCTCGAACTCTCCCGCCGCGCATCATAGCGCAGCGTTATGCGCGCCGGACAAAAATCCGGCTGTCAGGCCAGCCAGGGCCGCTGAGCGTGATAATCGTGCTCGAAGCTCTCGATGGCCGGTGTGTTTTCCAGCACCAGGCCGATGTCGTCCAGCCCCTTGAGCAGGCGTTCCTTGTAGACCGGGTCGATGGTAAAGGGATGGGCAGTACCCTCGGTGTCGATGACGGTTTGTGCGGGTAGGTCGATCGCCAGTGTGGCGCCGGGTTTGGCGCGCAGCTGGTCGCGCAGTCCGCGGCAGATTTCCTCGGGCAGGATCACCGGCAGCATGCCGTTCTGCAGTTCGTTGGCGTAATGAATGTCGCCGAAAGAAGGGGCGATCACCGCGCGGATGCCGTAGTCGAGCAGGGCGTAAACCGCACCCTCTCGCGACGAGCCGCAGCCGAAATTGGCGCCGGCGACGAGAATGCCCGCCTTGCGGTAAGCCGGCTGGTTGAGCACGAAATCAGGCTTTTCCCGGCCGTCGTTGTCGAAGCGCATGTCGTGGAACAGATAAGGGTCGTAGCCTGCCTTGTCGCTGCGCAGCTTGCGCAGGAAACGCACGGGAATCACGCGGTCGGTGTCGATATTCGCCATCTCGATGGGGGCGGCGACGGCGGTCAGTGTGGTGAACGGTTTCATGAGAGTCGATTTTTCCAAAAATATGACGGCCTCGTCAGAGGCATGTTTTTGTCATTATTCAAGAAGGATTCAATGTTTCCCCGGGGCAAGCGTGCGCACGTCGGTAACGCGGCCGGTGACGATGGCAGCGGCGGTCATCGCCGGGCTCATCAGGTGGGTGCGCGCCCCCTTGCCCTGGCGGCCTTCGAAATTGCGGTTTGAGGTGGAGGCGCTGCGCATGCCCGGCGGCACCTTGTCGCCGTTCATTGCCGCGCAGCTGGAGCAGCCGGAGGCGCGCCATTCAACGCCGGCGTCGAGGAAGATCCTGTCCAGTCCTTCAGCCTCGGCCTGGCGTTTCAGCGCCGTCGAGCCTGGCGACACCCAGGCTTGAATGACTGCTTTGCGACCCTTCAGCACCGCAGCGGCTGCGCGCAGGTCTTCAATGCGGCCATTGGTGCAGCTGCCGATGAAGGCGCGGTCGATCCTGATGTCGGTCAGTGCCATGCCGGGTTTGAGGTCCATATAAGCCAGCGCCTGTTCGGCATGTGCGCGCTGGTTGGCATCGCCCAGCGATTTCGGATCGGGGATGCGGCCGCTGACCGGCAGGGCTTCCTCGGGGCTGGTGCCCCAAGTCAGCATCGGTTCGAGTTTTGCGCCATCGAGCGTGACTTCGCGGTCGAAGCGGGCGCCGGCATCCGAGGGCAGGGTGCGCCATTGCGCCAGCGCGCGATCCCAATCGGCACCCTTGGGCGAGAACTCGCGGCCGTGCAGATATTCATAGACCTTGTCGTCGGGGGCGATCATGCCGGCGCGTCCACCGGCTTCGATCGCCATATTGCAAACGGTCAGCCGCCCTTCGACCGTCAGGCTGCTGATGGCCGATCCGGCAAATTCAATGACATGGCCGGTGGCACCGGCGGTGCCGATTTTGGCGATGATCGCCAGCACCACGTCTTTGCCGGTGACGCCGGGCGCCAACTGGCCGTTGACGACAATGCGCAGCGTCTTCGGCCGTTTCAGCCACAGGCACTGCGTGGCAAGGATCTGTTTCAGCTGTGATGCACCGGTGCCGAAGGCATAAGCGCCCAGCGCGCCGTGCGTTGATGTATGCGAATCACCGCAGGTGACGGTCAGTCCGGGCTGGGTGAGACCGAGCTCGGGTCCGATGACATGGACGATGCCCTGACGTTCGTCATCGATGCCGTAATGGGCGATATCGTTGACGCGGCAGTTTTCCTCGAGCAACCGGATCATGTTGCGCGCGTCAGCGTCTTCCGCGGCTTCGACACCGCGTTCGCGGCCGACGGTCGGCACATAGTGATCGGCCACGGCAAAGTTCTGCCGCGGCTTGCGCACCTTGCGGCCTTCCTTGGCCAGTGCGCCAAAGGCATGAAAAGAGCCTTCATGTACAAAGTTGCGGTCGATGTGCAGCAGCGCGTCACCACCCGGTTTTTCCAGGATGACGTGGCTGTTCCAGATTTTTTCGAACATCGTCAATGCCATTGCAGTTTCCTTATTTCACGCATTAAATGTTACCGCCCCTTCGCGATGCCTTCGCGGCGTGGATCTGCACCGCCCTGCCAACCCTTGCCATCCCGCATGATGCCGTGCAGACCGCTGGTCATGTCGGCAATTTCCACGATATGTCCCATGCCGCGCAGCGGCGGTGCCAGCGCCTCGGCTTCGGTGCCGCGCTCGATTTCCGTCGGGCCGTTACGGCTGCCGGTGTTCGGCAACGCGATGGCGGACTGGATGTCGAGATTCCAGTCCAGCGTCGCGATCAGTGTCTTCGCGACGTAGTTGATGATCCGGCTGCCACCCGGGGAGCCGAGCACCAGATGCAGGTCGCCGTTGTCGCGGAACACCAGCGTCGGCGCCATCGAGCTGCGCGGCCGTTTGCCCGGCGCCACGGCATTGGCCACAGGCCGCCCTGATTCAACCGGGTTGAAATTGAAATCGGTGAGTTGGTTGTTCAGCAGAAAACCACCGACCATGATCCGGCTGCCGAAAAAGTTTTCGATAGTTGTTGTCAGCGATACGGCATTGCCATCGCCATCGACAATGGCAACCTGGCTGGTACCGGCGACCTCCTCAACCGGGTCGTCAGCGTAAACCAGCGCAGCACCGGATGGCAGGCCCGCTTCGGCGGTGCCCATGGAGCGATCGGTCCGGATCAGCCGGGCCCGCGCAGCCAGATAAGCCGGGTCGATCAGACCGCGCACCGGCACATCGACAAACCGGTCATCGCCGACCCAGCGATTGCGATCTGCATAGGCGAGGCGTCCCGCCTCGGCGAGCAGATGAACCGCCTGCGTTGAACCCGGCTGAACCGCAGACAGCTTCTGCGGTGATAGAAGGCCCAGTATCTGCAGCACGGCGATGCCGCCGGATGACGACGGCGGCATGCCGCAGATGCGGTAGGCACGATAAGGTCCGCACAGCGCATCGACTTCCCTTACTTGATACGCAGCAAGATCGGCTTCGCTCAACAGGCCGGGATTGGCGGCATGGCCGCGGACCGCAGCAACCATCGCGCGGGCGATGTCGCCTTGATAAAACGCATCGGCACCGCCGGCTGCAATGGCACGCAGCGTGCGCGCGAATTCCGGATTGCGCAGCAGGGTGCCGGCGGGTTTGGGTGTTCCGTCCGCTTGCAGGAAATAGCTGCGCGCTGCGGCCTCACCGGCGATGGCACGGTCGCGCAGCAGCAGTGCGTGTACGCGGTCCGGCATCGGGAAACCGTTTTCGGCGAGTTCGATCGCGGGTTTGAACAGATCCGCCCAAGGCAGACGACCGTGTTTGCGGTGCGCGGTTTCCAGCAGGCGGGCGACACCCGGCGTGCCTACCGAGCGGCCGCCGGTGACGGCCTCGCGGAAGTTCATGGGTTTGCCGTCGCGCATGAACAGTTCGGGCGTTGCCGCAGCCGGCGCTGTTTCACGGCCGTCATAGGCACGCACCGCCCGCGCCTTTGCATCGTAGTGCAGCAGGAAAGCGCCGCCGCCGAGTCCCGAAGCCTGCGGTTCAACCAGGTTCAGCACCAGCTGGACCGCGATCATGGCGTCGACGGCACTGCCGCCGGCATCGAGCATCTGCAGGCCCGCATCCACCGCCAGCGGATGCGCTGCCGCGACCATGTAACGCGGCGCGTGGGCGAGTTGTTTCTCGCTGCGGCTACCCGCCGGTTCCGGCTGTGAAGGCCGGTCGGTTTGCGCATTTAGCGGCAGACTGAACGCGGTGCACAGCGCGGCCGCGAGGCCGAGCAGGGAAAAGCGCCGCGCGTGGAAGGTCATGCCGGATGGATCAGAGTGCGGCGCGCTGGTCTTCGGGCAGGCCGTAGCGGTTTTCGAGTTCCTGAATTTCCGGCAGCCCGGCGATGTCGGTGAACTGCTTGAAGTTGGCGACCTTGTCGCGCATATGAGCGATGGAGCCGGTTTTTTTGAGTTCTCGCAGCAGGTTCTGCATCGCCGGAATTGCGGCCAGCAGCATCCAGTTCGGATAAATCGCCAGCTTGAAGCCCAGCTGGCCGAGTTCATCCGCCGGCAGGTCCGGTGTTTTGCCGCTGGCGGCCATGTTGTAGAGCAGCGGCACACCCTTGAAGCGTTTGGATACGACTTCGACCTGCTCACGGCCGACCGGTGCTTCGATAAACAGCACATCAGCGCCGGCTTCACGGTAACGCTCGCCGCGCTCCAGCGCGGCATCGAGGCCTTCAATGGCAATGGCGTCGGTGCGGGTGATGATCACAAAATCGTCATCGCGACGCGCATCGCAGGCGGCCTTGATCTTGGCGACCATTTCCGCGGTCGGGATCACGCGTTTGCCGGCAAGGTGGCCGCAGCGTTTGGGCCAGGCCTGGTCTTCGAGATGCACGCCGGCAACCCCTGCCTTTTCATAGTCGCGGATGGTGCGGCGGGTGTTGATCGGATTGCCGTATCCGGTGTCGGCGTCGGCGATGACCGGCAGCTCCGAGGCTTCGGCGATGCGGCTGGCGTTGTCGATCATCTCGGTCGCGGTGAGCAGGCCGACGTCGGGCATGCCCAGCCGTGTCAGGCTGGTGCCGAAGCCGGTCATGTACACCGCATCAAAACCTTCCATCTTCACCAGTCGCGCACCGAAGGCGTCGGCGACGCCGGGGGCGACGATACAGCCGGGGCGCGCCAGCAACTCACGCAGCCGTGCGGTTTGACGCAGGATAATCTTGCTCATCAGGGATTCCTCAAAACGGTTATTCGAATTTCAGGTTGAGCTGTTTGACCAGCGATCGCCATTGCTCCAGTTCATCGCGGATGCGGGCGGTGAATTCCTCGGGCGAACTCGCGCCGGGGTTGGCGCCGAGCCCGCGGAAACGTTCCGCGACGGTATTGTTGTCCATGATCTTGCGCACGCCGGCATTGAGTTTGGCCACGACGGGTTTGGGTGTGCCGGCCGGTGCCAGCAGGCCCAGCAGTGTCGATGCCTGATAGCCCTTGTAGCCCAGTTCTTCCAGCGTCGGCACATTGGGCAGTGCCGCGGCACGCTGCTGCGTGGTTACCGCCAGCACCTTGAGACGGCCGTCGCGTACATAACCGATCGACGCTGCGAGCTGGTCGATCATGGTTTCCACCTGGCCGCCGAGCAGTTCCGACAGCGCCGGGCCGCTGCCCTTGTACGGCACATGCAGCAGTTTGACGTTGGCCATATGCGCAAACAGTTCAATCGCGAAATGATTGGTGGTGCCGGCGCCGGCTGATGCCATGGTCAGCTTGCCCGGGCGCGCCTTGGCAGCAGCGATGATGTCGGCAATGGAATTGATGTTCGATTTCGGTCCGGCGAGCACGACCAGCGGAACGGCCTGCACGGTCGAGATCGGCGCGAAGTCTTTCAGCGTGTCGTAAGGCAGGCTTTTGAAAATCACCGGATTCACCGACAGCGGACCGCTCGATCCGACCAGCAGTGTGTAACCGTCGGGTGTGGCCTTGGCCACCAATGAAGCGCCGAGATTGCCACCGGCGCCCGGACGGTTGTCGACCACGATGGTTTGCCCGAGCACTTCGCCCAACGGCGGCGCGATGATGCGCGCCGAGATATCGACGTTGCCGCCGGGCGCATAGGGCACGATGACGCGGATCGGCCGTGTCGGAAACTGTTCTGCCGCACCCACCGGAGAGACCATCGCGGCCAGCGTCAGCAGCATCAGGGTTTTTTTCATGGGCCTCCCCCGGTGTGTTTTGAGTTGTCGGAAATATCAGCCCGCAGCGCGTTTCGATCCGCTGCCGGTGTCGTAATCGACATTGGCCAGCTTCTCGGTATCCCACAGTTGTTTCAGCAGCGAGACTGCAGCGGCCTTGCCGATCACCGGCTCGGCGAGCTCGATGAACTTGCCGTTCAGCTCGTCGTCGGTCAGCGGCAGCTCCGGATCACCCTTGCGGTAAGGCTGGAAGTGTTCGAACTTGCGGCCGTCGTTCAATTCGATTTCCACCCTTGATTCGCGGCGGTTCGGATAACCCGCTGAAATCTCGGGGTCGGCGATCGGCTCGATCTTTTTCAACAGTGCCCGTATTTCGGGATCATTGAGATGATCGGGATCAAAGGCGTTCAGCCGCACGCTGCCGCGTACCAGCGCATGCGCAACCGTGTACTGGATGCTGAACTTGGCCTGGTATTCACCCTCAGGATTGTTGTTGTCGATGATGTTGAGGCCGGCCTTGTAGGTATGCAGCTTGATGTGCTTCACATCCTTGTGCGTGAACTTTTGTTGTTGTTGCAAGTGCAGCGCGCCGTCGATTGACGGGAAGGTGTGGCCGCAGCAACCGTGGTTTTTAAAAGTCATCTGGTTGATGTGGTAATCCACACCCAGTCCCTTGGTGGCTTTGCTCCAGTCCGGATTCACACTCATCGCATTGCCGAAACCGACTTCGCCTTC
>JBILYA010000239.1:0-4165 GCA_044378065.1 Burkholderiales bacterium
GGCAAATACATGGACCTGTCGTATCAGCAGCGCGCCGGCAACTGAATTCTTTCATAACAAGTTCACTGATTACAAAACCCACGGAGGGGTCACATGAAATACATCGGATACGCAATCAATGGCATGGTGATGGGCGCTGCACTGTTCGCGCTCCCCGCGGCAGCAGCCGAATCCGTGGACAAATATCCGTCGCGTCCGATACGCGTCATGGGGCAGGGCGTCGGCAGCACGGCTGACTATCTGTCGCGTTACATCGGTCAGAAGCTGACTGAGCGCTGGGGTCAGGCCGTGGTGGTCGACAATCGCGCGGGTGCCGGCGGCACGCTGTCTGCCGAGGTCGTGGCCAAGGCTGCGCCCGACGGCTACTCGCTGGTGATGGGGCATGCCGGACCGATGGTGAGCGCGGTTCCGCTCTATCCCAACCGCGGCTACGATCCGCTGAAGGATTTTTCGCCGATTACCAAAGCCACCACCGGCGTTACCGTTCTGGTGCTGCATCCGTCGGTGCCGGCGAAGAATGTGCAGGAACTGATTGCGCTGGCGAAGCAGAAACCGCTGACCTACGCCTCCGCGGGCAACGGCACGATCAGCCACCTGACCGGTGAGCTGTTCAAGCAGGTGGCCAAGGTCGACATTCAGCACATCCCGTACAAGAGCGCCGGTTTTGCGCTGACCTCGATCCTGTCGGGCGAAACACAGGTTTCCTTCCTGTCGCCGATCACCGCCCATGCGCAACTGAAGTCTGGCAAGGTGCGCGCGCTGGCAGTGTCGGGCAAGGATCGATTCCCCGGTGCACCTGATATTCCCAGCGCGACCGAAGCGGGCATTCCAGGCATGGTGGCCGAGCTGTGGTTCGGCCTGTTCACCACGGCTGGTGTACCCAAGCCAATCGTCGACAAGCTGCATCGTGAAATCACCGGCATCCTCAACACGCAGGATGTGCGTGACGGTCTGCTGCAGCGGGGCGCGATCGCTTCGCCATCGACGCCGGCGGAGCTTCAGGCTTTCGTCAAAAGCGAGCTCGACAAATGGACGCCGATCATCAAGGCTGCCGGCATCAAGGCGGACTGAAGCGCGCTGCCGGGTTGAATATATAAGTAATTGAATAAATTGGAGAAATTTTAATGGCGCGGAAGAAGAAACCGGTCGAGCCCAAACTCATCAAGACCGCCAGCATCAATCCGGACAAGGGCGTGTCGTCAGCACCTGATGTGCTGTTTGATCCGGCCGATCCGGGTCATCGCTGGGAGCGTCCGCTGCAGGCGCCGGGCCGCATGCAGGTCGATTTCGAAGAGCGCGTCAATTTCCAGCGCCTGCATGAATACCGTCTCGCACGCACGCGCAACGCGCTGAAAAAATCCAAGCTCGGCGCGCTGCTGGTGTTTGACCAGATCAACATGCGCTACATCTCGAGCACGGTAATCGGTGAATGGGCGCGCGACAAACTCACGCGCTGGTGTCTGCTGACCGGCAACGGTGAGCCCTGGGTCTGGGACTTCGGTTCCGCTGTACGCCATCACAAACTTTATGCGCCGTGGCTGCCGAAGAACCACAATATTCCGGGGTTGGCCGGACTGCGCGGTGCGGTGTCGCCGAAAGTCGGTTTGTTCGAAGCGGCGGCGAAAGAGATTTACGACATCCTCAAACAAGAGGGCGTCGCCGACATGCCGATCGGCATTGACGTTGTTGAACCGCCTTTCCTGTTTGCGCTGCAGAAGCTGGGCCTGAAAGTGATGGACGGCCAGCAGGTGATGCTCGATGCACGCGAAATCAAGAGCTACGACGAAATCACTCTGCTCAACACCGCAGCGGCGATGGGCGACGGCGTGTATCAGGATATTTTCGAGGCGCTGAAGCCGGGCATCCGTGAAAACGAAGTGGTCGCGATGGCGGCCAAGCGCTTTTATGAAATGGGCTCCGACTGTGTTGAGGCGGTGAATGCGATTGCCGGCGAACGCTGCAGCCCGCACCCGCATAACTTCACCGACCGGTTGATCCGTCCGGGCGATCAGGCTTATTTCGACCTGATCCATTCCTATATGGGTTACAAGACCTGCTACTACCGCACCTTCACCGTTGGTAGTGCCACACCGGCGCAGCACGACGCCTACAAGCGGGCACGGCGCTGGATGGATGATGCGATCGACATGCTGAAACCCGGCGTGTCCACCGATGTTGTGGCGCGCGCCTTCCCGAAATGCACTGATATCGGCTTTGAAACCGAGATGGCAGCTTTCGGTTTGAACTTTTGTCACGGCCTCGGTCTCGGCCTGCACGAGCGGCCGCTGATTTCTCGTCTGAACTCGTTCAAGGATCCGTACGAGCTGAAGGCCGGCATGGTGTTCGCAGTCGAGACCTTCTGCCCGGCCAAGGACGGCGTTTCCGCAGCTCGTATCGAGGAAGAGGTGGTGCTGACGCCAGACGGCGCGAAAGTAATCACGCTGTTCCCGGCACAGGAACTGCCGATCGCCAACAAGTATTGAGTTTTCAAGGATAGGAACCCAAAGTGAAAAGCAAGAAAACCGCCGTGGCGGAAGACGACATCGGCCGCGATATCCGGCTCGAGCTGTTCCGCATGCAACTGGAGCTGCGGCTCTGCGAAAAACGCGCCTTCGATCTGTTCCTGCAGAACATGATCAAGGGTACCAGCCATCTGTCGCTCGGACAGGAAGCGATTGCCGCGGCTTTCGGCGTGGCAATGCGACCTGATGACTACACGTTCTGCACCTATCGCGGTCACGCGCATACGCTGGCACGCGGCGCTTCGATGAGCGGTGTGCTCGGTGAGCTGATGGGCCGTGAGTGCGGTCTGCTCGGCGGCAAGGGCGGATCGATGCACCTGACCGATGTATCCAAAGGTGCGATGGGTTCCTACGCGATCATCGGTGCGCATCTGCCGGTGGCGGCTGGCGCGGCCTGGAGCGCGCAGTATCGCGGCACTGAACAGGTTTCCGTATGTTTCTTCGGTGATGGCACCACCAATATCGGCGCTTTCCATGAAGCGCTGAACTTCGCGGTGATCTGGAAACTGCCGGTGATCTTTGTCTGCGAAAACAATCTCTATATGGAATACACGCCGATCCACACCGTGACTGCAGTGGAACATCCGGCTGCGGATCGCGCCTCGGCATACAACCTCGAGAAGATTGTTGTCGACGGTAACGATGCCGATGCGGTTTATCGCACGGCGACCAAATACATCGACCGCGCACGCA
The DNA here is from genome assembly GCA_044378065.1 of Burkholderiales bacterium. GTDB lineage: Bacteria > Pseudomonadota > Gammaproteobacteria > Burkholderiales > SG8-41. Next base: position 3,216 of record JBILYA010000239.1, read on the forward strand.
AGGGCGGCGGTCCTGCGCTGATCGAGTGCATGACCTACCGTCATTCCGGCCACTCGCGCGCCGATCCGGCGAAATACCGCCCTGAGGGCGAGCTGGAGAAGTGGCTGGAACGCGACCCGATCAAAATTTACCGTGAACGCCTGCTGGGCCTCGGCATCGTCGACGCCACGCTGAAAGACATTGAGGACGAAGTGAATCAACAGGTCAACGAAGCCACCGAAATCGCCAAAGCATCGCCGCCGCCGTCACTGGACGGCATCTATCAGCATGTCTGGGCCGATGGAGGTGCATCATGGCGGAACTGACCTATCGCGACGCGGTCGCTGCTGGCATTGCGCAGGAGATGGCGCGCGATGAGCGTGTGGTGTTCCTCGGTGAGGATATTGCCGCCGCCGGCGGCGTGTTCAAGGCCACTGTCGGCCTGCTCGACAAGTTCGGTCCGAAACGCGTGCGCGACACGCCGATTTCGGAGCAGGCGATCCTCGGTGCGGCCATGGGCGCAGCGATGACCGGCCTGCGGCCGATTGCCGAAATCATGTTCTCGGATTTTCTGGCGGTGTGCTGGGACATCGTGGCGAACGAAATTGCCAAGTCGCGTTACATGACCAACGGCCAGGTGCAGATGCCGCTGGTGATTCGTACTGCCAACGGTGCGGGCTCGCGTTTCGGTGCGCAGCACTCGCAGTCGGTGGAGAACTGGGCAATGATGATTCCGGGCATCAAGGTTGTTGCGCCGGCTTTCCCCGCTGACGTCAAAGGTCTTATCGCTGCCGCAGTACGCGATGAGGATCCGGTGATTGTGTTCGAACAGAAGTCGCTGTATCCGATGAAGGGTGAAGTGCCCGACGGCGAATATGTCGACGAGCTGGGCAAGGCACGCGTACTGCGCCGGGGTAAGGACTGCACGATCGTCGCGCTGGCGCTGATGGTGCACCGTGCGCTGGCTGCTG
>JBILYA010000241.1:0-4148 GCA_044378065.1 Burkholderiales bacterium
ACGGGATCAATCACCAAGGTGTAGGGCAGCACACCAGCCTTGTTGCCCGCCTCGCGCGACAGATCCATCGCATCCATTCCGCCGATGACCAAGGGATAATCGACTTTGAACTCTTTGGCGAATTCACGAACTTTGTCGGCTTGATCGATGGAAATACCGACAAATTGGACATTTTTAGCCGCATATTCCCGCTGAAGACGGACAAACATCGGGATCTCTTCGCGGCAGGGCGCACACCAGGTTGCCCAGTAATTCACCACCAGGATGCGGCCGCGGTATGCCGTCAACGATGTCGGAGTACCATCCAGCCCGGTGACGCGGCTTTCCAGAATCTTCCGACCCAATTCCGGTGAAGGGCCACCCCCGAAACCGCCAATACGGAACAGATGTGCGCCATAACCCGCGGCGGCCGCCAGTCCGCCGACCCCGGCGAGCAGCAAAGTCCGGCGCAGCGGGGTCACCGCAGACCCAGCGCCTGATCCAGTACCGTTGAGAATTTGTCAGCGGCCTGGAAACCGATCACCCGCAAGCCCTGGATTTCACGGCCGGCGGGGTCAAAAAAGATGATGCCGGGGGGGCCGAACAGACGAAACCGTTTGAGCAGCGCCTGATGATCGGCACTGCCGGAAGTCACGTCGGCCTGCAACTTGACCATGCCGGCCAGTCGCGACTGCACCGCCGGATCGGTGAAGGTGTAACGCTCCATTTCCTTGCAACTCACGCACCAGTCGGCATAAAAATCGAGCATTACCGTTTTGCCCTTGGCTGCCGCGACCGCGGCATCGAGTTCGGCCACGCTGCCAACCCGCTGAAAAGCGACGGCCGGCGCCGCGGATGACGTACCGCCCGCGACTCCACGCAACCCGGACAGCGGCTGCAGCACATCGCGGCTGCCGGACAGGGCGCCGATGACATAGGCTGTCCCGGCCACCAGCGCGATGATGCCGACGCCTTTGCTGATTCGCGCAAAACCGCGGGCGCCGTGCGGCAGGGGATCAATGGCGCGAAGGTAAACCCCGGTCAGGATCAGCAGCGCTGCCCAAGCCAGCATCTGCATTGCCACGGGGATCACCGGTGACACCAGATAGATGGCGACGGCCAGCAGCAACACACCAAAAAACCGTTTGACGCTCTCCATCCACGGACCGGCCTTGGGCACCAGTGCACCGGCCGATGCGCCGACAGTGAGCAAGGGCACGCCCATGCCCAGCGCCATCGCAAACAGGGCGCCGCCACCGAGCACTGCATCACCGCTTTGCGAGATGTACAGCAATGCGCCGGCCAGCGGCGCCGCCACACAAGGCCCGACAATCAGCGCAGAGAGCATGCCCATGACGAACACGCCAAAAAAATGTCCGCCGTGCAGTTGTCCACTGGCGCCGGCCAGTTTCGACTGCAAAGCAGTGGGCAGCTGCAGCTCGTAAAACCCGAACATCGAGAACGCCAGCACGACAAATACCATCGCGAACGCGCCCAGCACCCAGGGATTCTGCAGAGCCGCAGACAACAGCGCTCCCGACATGCCGGCAGCAACCCCGGCCAGCGCATAAGTGATCGCCATACCCAACACATAGGCGGCCGACAGCAGCAGGCCGTGAACGCGCGTCATCTGATGTCCGCGCCCGACAATGATGCCGGAGAGGATGGGCACCATGGGCAGGACGCAAGGCGTAAACGAAAGGAGCAGGCCGAATCCGAAGAAGCTCACGATAAGCAGCCAGGTTTCGCCGTGGAACAGCTCGGCGATCAGCGCGTCCTCTCCCAGCCGGCCGGCAGCAACTGATGATGATGCGCCGCCGCCCTTGCCGGCAGGCATCCGCAACTCCGCCTTCTGTTCCACCGGCACATAACAGACGCCGACATCGGCACAACCCTGAGATATCGCCGTCAACACAACGCGTCCGTCATGTCCGCCCGGCGCAACCGGAACAGTAATGCGCACCTCGTCGCGGTACACCGCGACTTCACCGAAGAATTCGTCTTTTTTGATTTTCCCGGCAGGCAACTGCGGCTCACCCTGTGACGCCGAAGCCGGTTCCAATGTGAAACGCAGCTTGTCGCGATACAGGTAATAACCCTTGGCGATGACATAACGCACTTCGATGGCATCGCCCCCCGAGGCGCGCGCACTGAACGCGAAAGCCTTCTCCGGCTCCAGAAGCTCCGGTTCGGCAGCCTGCGCAAAACCGCTGCAAATCAGCAGCAGAACAAATAACCAGCGAAAAATCATGAGGTGATCCGGGTCAGGGTTGCGGGGTTGGAATCAGGCGGCGGTCTCGGCCGTCACCCATTCCAGATAAGCCGGCAGACCGCGCGCCAATGGGACCGCGACAATCTCCGGGAGTTCATAAGGATGGTTGTCGCGGATCGCCGCTTCCAGTGCGGGGTAACCGGCTGCCGTGGTCTTGATGATCACCGGTACTTCACGGGCTTCCTCAACAGCACCGCGCCAGCGATAGGTGGATATACAGGGGGACAACACACTCACGCAGGCAGCGAGTTTCGCGTCGACAAGATGACGGGCCAGTTTTTGCGCCGCCGCCTCGTCGGAGAAGCTTGAGAACACCAGCAGCACACCGGCCGCCTCAGCGGACATGGCGCTGCTCCTGCCGGGCAAGCGCCGCTGCAATGCCTTCATGCACGGTCGGATACCGCAGGCGCACGCGCAATTCCTGCTTGACGCGCGAGTTGGTCAGCCGGCGCGATTCGCTCATGAACGAATAGAGCATTGCCGGCAGCACGGCTCGCGCTTCGGCACGGGGTACACGCGGCGGCCGCGGCAGACTGAAACGGTCGGCAACGAGGTCGAAATAATCACCCATCTTCTGTGGCGCATCATCGCTGGCGTTGTAACTGCGATTCGCCTGTCCGCGATGCAGGGCGGCAACCACCATGCTTGCCAGATCATCGGCATGGACATGATTGACGTAGGAATCATCCTGCGGCAGCAGCGCCGGCGTGCCGCGCTCGATGCGCGCTACCGGCAGCCGGTCCGCCGCGTAAATACCCGGCACGCGCAGGATGCTGACACACACGCCGGAGCGCGCACCCCACTCCCGCAGGCGCTGCTCCGCATCTGCACGGCGCCGTGCGCGATCCGTCCCGGGCCGCAACGGACGCGTCTCGTGCGTCAGGTCGCCGCTGCAGTCGCCATAGACGCCGCTGGTGCTTATATAAACAAAGTGCTGTGGTAGACTGCGCCCCCGCCCGAGCGCCGCTATCAGGTGCGCGGTCCGGGTGTCGGCAGTGCCCCCGGCCGGCGGCGGTGCAAGATGAATGACGTCATGCGCCAGTCCTGCCAGTCCCGCAAGTGTTGCCGGCCGGTCGAGATCACCGGTCAAAGGCGTCAGGCCGTGATCGCGCAACGCGGCGCTACGCTCCGCATCGCGGGTCAACGCATAGATGCGGTGGCGCGAGCGCAGCAGCATCGCGACACGCAGTCCGACGTCGCCGCAACCGATGATCAACAGGCGTTTCATATAGTGTCTTATTCTAGCGTAGTCACTCCGCACTGAATTCCGGAAATCACGTCATGTCCAGGCAGATCACCATCCGTCCCAGCGGCCATGTTTTTCAGGCCCAGGAAGGCGAAACCGTGCTGGAAGCGGCACTGCGGGAAGGTTTCATGCTGCCTTACGGCTGCCGCAACGGCGCCTGCGGTTCCTGCAAAGGCAAAGTCATTGAAGGCGCGGTGGATCACGGCAATTTCAGGGACAGCGTATTGCCGGCGGCCGAGCGCGAGCGCGGTAACGCCCTGTTCTGCCAGGCGCGCCCGCAAACCGACCTGCTGATCGAATGCCGCGAGATCGGTGCGGTCAAGGACATCACCGTCAAAACCCTGCCCTGCCGCGTGCAGACGCTGGAGCTGGTCGCGCCCGATGTGATGCGCATCCGCCTGAAGCTGCCTGCGGCCGAACGGCTGCAGTTTCTCGCCGGTCAATACATCGACATACTGCTGAAGGACGGCACGCGGCGCAGCCTGTCGCTGGCCAACCCGCCGCACGACGACGCGTTGATTGAACTGCATCTGCGCAACTACGGCGGTCCGTTCAGCAGGCATGTTTTCACGCAGATGAAAGAAAAAGACATCCTGCGTTTTGAAGGACCGCTCGGCAGTTTTTATCTGCGTGAGGACAGCAGCAAACCCG
>JBILYA010000242.1:0-4139 GCA_044378065.1 Burkholderiales bacterium
CGATGCGAAACCGGCCACCATGAACAGCAACAGCGATACGAGAATGCGTGAAAGCATGTTTCTCCTCCGTGTTGTCTTGCGGATGTCCCGGGACTGCGGTGCGCCGGTTGTTGTTGTGTGTGATCCTGCGCTGCGCACAGACTAGAGGAGTTTCCGTCGGCTAGGCAAGTCCGGCGATGCTGCCGGATGTATTTGATTAAAATGTAATTTTTGCAATTTCGGATGATGCGATAAATGACCGGACATTCTTCGATGGGAACACCATCGGCCTGGGTGCGACGCTGGGCGCCGCTGGTGGGTAAGGGCGGTGCGGTGCTGGATGTGGCCTGTGGCGGCGGACGCCATGCGCGGTTTTTTGCCGGACTGGGTCATTCCGTTGATGCGGTGGACCGCGATCCCGAGGCTATCGCCGCACTGGCGGGTGTTGAGGGCGTCACCGCACTTTGTGCGGATATTGAAGGTGGACCGTGGCCATATGCCGGGCGTCTTTATGCCGGGGTGGTTGTGACCAATTACCTGCATCGCCCGCTGTTTCAGCAGCTGCTGGCGGCGCTGGCGCCGGGCGGCGTGCTGATTTACGAGACCTTTGGCCTGGGTAACGAGGCCTATGGACGGCCGTCCAATCCGGCGTTTTTGCTGCGTCCCCGCGAGTTGGTCGAAGCGGTCGGCCCCGACCTCCATGTGCTGGCCTATGAAAACGGTTTTGAGGCCGGCCCGAAGCCGGCGGTGGTCCAGCGTATTTGCGCAATACGCGGGTCGCTGCCGGATGCCGGGCAAAAGCAGAATTTCTTTTTGAATTCATAAGCTTTTCGCGTTGCAGCAGAAACAGCCATAAATTGACCCGGGTAGTCGCAAACGGTAAAATTCGTCGGTTTATTCGAGGCCGGACAGGAAATGCGCGTCAAGTTCGTTGCAGGCAACTGGAAGATGAATGGCAGTCTGTCCGCCAACGACACCCTGTTGAAGGATCTGGTGCCGGCGCTTGCGGCCCTGACCGGCATGGAAAGCGCGGTTTGTCCCCCGTATCCGTATCTGGCTCAGGTGCAGTGCGCGCTGCAGGGTTCTCCCGTGGCGCTGGGTGGCCAGGATCTTTGCCAGTTTGGCAACGGTGCTTATACCGGCGGTGTGTCCGCGGCGATGCTGAAGGAATTCGGCTGCAGTCACGTGATCGTCGGGCATTCCGAGCGGCGCACGTTGTTCGGCGAGAGTGACGCGCTGGTGGCGGAGAAATTCGCTGTGGCGCAGCAGGCCGGACTGAAGCCGATCCTGTGTGTCGGCGAGACGCTGGCGGAACGCGAGTCAGGCGCAACGGACAGTGTGGTGGCGAGACAGTTGAATGCGGTGTTGCAGCGCTCCGGCGCAGCGGCATTGGGTAACGCGGTGATTGCCTACGAACCGGTGTGGGCGATCGGTACCGGCAAGACGGCTTCGCCGGAAGAAGCGCAGGCGGTACATGCGGGCATTCGCAGTCTGGTGGCGAAGTCGGATGCTGCGGTAGCTGCAGCAGTGCGCATTGTTTACGGCGGCAGCGTGAAGGCTTCGAATGCAGTGCAATTGTTCGGCATGCCGGACATTGATGGTGGACTGATCGGCGGCGCCGCACTGGTGGCCGGCGAATTTGCAGCGATTTGCCGGGCCGCGGTCCGGTAACGAATAAGCGAGAGCGAGATGGATGTCCTGATTCTGGTGGTTCACGTGATTGCAGCCCTCGGCATCATTGGGCTTGTGTTGCTGCAGCATGGCAAGGGTGCCGACATGGGCGCGGCCTTCGGTAGCGGATCTTCGGGCAGCGTCTTCGGTTCCGCGGGTTCGGCCAACTTCATGAGCCGCACGACGGCAATTCTGGCGGTGATCTTTTTCATTTCGAGCATCGGCCTGACGGTTGTTGGCTCCAAAAAGGCCGCCGACAAGGGGCTGATGACCAAGGAAGTGCCGACGCAGCCGGCTGATCCGGCGCAATCGCAGTCGCTGCCGGCGCAGATCCCGGCGTCGCCGCTGACCGCGCCGGCCCCGGTGGTTCCGGTGCCCGGTCTGCCGGGTTCACCGGCGGGTTCCAAATCGGGAGAGATTCCGAAGTAAAACAGTTTTTACCGGCCTGTTGCATTCCGGCAGCCGGTTGAAGTGAAGAGCAGTGGGTAGGTCGACGTGGTGGAATTGGTAGACACGCCGTCTTGAGGGGGCGGTGGCGAAAGCCGTGAGAGTTCGAGTCTCTCCGTCGACACCAGTCTGCAGATTTGGATTGTTGATGTTGAGCAACCCGGTCAAATGTGGATTGTTGATTTAGAGCAAGCCGGTCAAATGGAGCGGTCGGTTAGAATGACCGCGGTTTTCTGAGCAACAAATTTTGAAGGCAGCAGATGCTGGAAGGTTATTTTCCAATTCTGATGTTCATTGCCGTCGGCGCCGCGTTCGGCATCGCGCCGATTGTCTCGGGCTGGGTTGTCAGCCGGCTGGTCGGGATGCACCGTCCCGACGCCCAGAAACTGTCTCCTTATGAGTGCGGCTTCGAGGCCTTCGAAGATGCGCGCATGCGCTTCGATGTGCGTTATTACCTCGTTGCCATTCTGTTCATTCTGTTCGATCTTGAAATCGCCTTCCTGTTTCCGTGGGCCGTGGTGCTCCAGGAGATCGGCCTGTTCGGTTTTGTCGCCATGATGATTTTCCTCGCCATCCTCGTCGTAGGCTTCATCTACGAGTGGAAAAAAGGCGCTCTGGACTGGGAATGACTATGGGTGCCATCGAAACTCTCAACGAAAACCTTAACGAGCGCGGCTTCATGCTGACCTCGGTGGATGCGCTGGTGAACTGGACCCGAACCGGTTCGATGTGGCCGATGACCTTCGGCCTCGCCTGCTGCGCCGTGGAAATGATGCACGCCGGCGCTTCGCGTTACGACCTCGACCGTTTCGGCATCGTGTTCCGTCCGAGCCCGCGCCAGTCCGACGTGATGATTGTTGCCGGCACGCTGTGCAACAAGATGGCGCCGGCGCTGCGCAAGGTTTATGACCAGATGGCCGAGCCGCGCTGGGTGATTTCAATGGGTTCCTGCGCCAACGGCGGCGGTTACTACCATTATTCGTACTCGGTCGTGCGCGGCTGTGACCGCATCGTGCCGGTCGACATCTACGTGCCGGGCTGCCCGCCGACGGCGGAAGCGCTGCTTTACGGCATCATCCAGTTGCAGAACAAGATCAAACGCACGAATACGATTTCGCGCTGAGACTCCGGAAGAATTTCGAGATTTCATGTCCAAGAGCCTTGAAACCCTGAACGCCTCGCTGCAGGAAACCCTGGGCGAGCGTCTGGTCAGTGTCGTAACCGCGCTGGAAGAGCTGACCATCGTCGTCAAGGCAGAAGATCTGGTGTCGGTTTGTACGACGCTGCGCGACGACGACAAACTGCATTTCGAGCAGTTGATCGACATTACCGGCATTGATTACAGCCAGTATGGCGAAGGGGCTTACGAAGGCCCGCGTTTCGCCTCGATCTATCATCTGCTGAGCCTCAAACACAACTGCCGCCTGCGCCTGCGGGTGTACGCGCCGGACGATGACTTTCCGGTAATGGCGTCGGTGATCGGTGTCTGGGATTGCGCCAACTGGTACGAGCGCGAAGCGTTCGATCTCTACGGCATCATGTACACCGGACATCCCGATCTGCGCCGCATCCTCACCGACTACGGTTTTGTCGGTCACCCGTTCCGCAAGGATTTCCCGCTGTCGGGCAACGTCGAGATGCGCTACGACCCCGACCAGCAGCGCGTGATCTACCAGCCGGTGACGATCGAGCCGCGCGTGATCACGCCGCGCATCGTACGCGAGGAAAACTACGCGGACTCCGAAGGTTTCCGCAAGGGCTGATGCATGGCTGAAATCAAAAATTACACGATGAACTTCGGGCCGCAGCATCCGGCGGCCCACGGCGTGCTGCGCCTGGTGCTGGAGCTGGACGGCGAGGTGATCGAGCGCGCTGACCCGCATATCGGCCTGCTGCACCGCGCGACCGAAAAACTCGCCGAGAACAAGACCTTCATTCAGTCGGTGCCGTACATGGATCGTCTCGACTACATGTCGATGATGGCCAACGAGCATGCCTATGTGATGGCGATCGAGAAGCTGCTGGGCATCCAGGTGCCGGAG
>JBILYA010000011.1:0-15612 GCA_044378065.1 Burkholderiales bacterium
TGATATTCTCGCAGCTTGCCGGGCCTGATGCCCCTCTTTGTTCCCGTATTGTCCGGAGTATTCATTTTATTAACGTTATCGCCGCACGGAGCCCCGACTTGAAAACCATCGACATCCACGCTCACATCGTTCCCGACTCGATGTGGCGGGCCATTGAACAAAAACAGGATTGGCACGGTTTCCGTCATGAGCCCGGCGAGGGCTCCGGCATGATGGTGGCGAACGGCGAGCGCACCGAGTTCTCTTCTCCCAAGCTGCGCTACAGCGTGGAGCAGCGCATCAAGGATATGGATGCGCTGAAAGTCGATGTCCAGGTGCTGTCCATCCACACGCCTTTTGTCGGTTACCACCTCGAGCCGCAGCAGGGCCTCGCGCTGGCGCGTGACTTCAATGATGAACTTTCATCGACTGTTCGCCGCAGCAACGGCCGATTGGCCGGATTCGCCACGCTGCCGGTGCAGGACGTGGGCCTGGCGATCGCTGAACTGGAGCGCGCCGTCACCACGCTGGGCCTCAAGGGCGCTTCGCTCGACACCAGCGTCAACGGCGTGCAATGGGACGATCCGCAATTCCTGCCCTTCTTCAAGGCGGCGGAGCAACTCGGCGCAGTGCTGTTCTATCATCCGCAGCCGCGCAACAACTTTCTGCAGAAACGCATCAGCCGTCACGGCCTCAACAACAGCCTTGGTGTGATTCTCGATGACGCCATCGTCACCGCCGTGTTGCTCGCCGGCGGCGTGCTGGAGAAATGCCCCGACGTCAAAATCTGCATCGCCCACGGCGGCGGACCGGCCTGTATGGCGATGGGCCGCATGGACAAGAACTGGCAGGACCGGCCCAATACGCGCAGCACCTCGCAGCCGCCGGGCGCCTATATGAGCAAGCTGTATTACGACACCGTCGTCGGCGACGAAGCCACGCTGCGATTCCTGATCGACCGTGTCGGTGCCGAGCGTGTGGTGATGGGCAGCGACTGGCCTTTCGTGCCCTGGCATCCCTCGCCGGTGAAATGGCTGGAAGACCGCGAGACGCTCAGCGCTGCCGAAAAGGAAAAAATCCTCTGGAAGAATCTGTCGGAGTTGCTGGATATCCGCTGAGACGCCGCTCAGCTGCCGAAGGTATAGCGGCTGCCGACGTTGGAGTAGACCACCTTGTCCGGCATGTTCTGGCGCAGCATGTCTATGAAACGCTCGCCGGTGCAGTGCATCGGCACGATCACGTCGGGGTTGATCGCCTGCAGTTCCTTTAGTGTGTGCTGCAGGTATTCCACATTCGCCGGCCCGAGGTGGAAGCCGCCCATCACCGCATGCACCTTGTCGACGTTAGCGGCCTTCATCGCGCTGCGCACGGTATTGATGATGCCGGTGTGGCCGCAGGATGAAATCACCACCAGTCCCTTGCCTTTGACGATGTAGCAGGTGGCGTGTTCGTCGGGGTGGCTGTCCTTCACCAGTTTGCCCGCGCGTTCGGCCTCGCTGAAATGGTCATCCACCACCAGTGAGCCGCCGGTGACTTCTTCGAAGGAAGTGCGCTCGATGTATCCCGAGGTGAAGGCGCCGTCCAGCGCCTGCGGTTTCGGGCAGCACATCGGCATCACCTTCTGTGCTTCGAGCGCGGCGCGATCCAGCGTGCACCACTCCAGCGTCTCGCCGCCTTCCTTGACCCATTTGGTGCGGAATACCGTTTCGCCGCCGACATACAGCGCGATGTCGTCGCGCATCTGGCCGCGGTGCTGTTTCACAAAACCCTGCAGTCCGCCGAAATGGTCCAAGTGGCCGTGGCTCAGGATCAGGCCGTTGATCTTGCCCGGCTCGATGCCCAGCAGTTCGAAATTGCGGTTGATGATCTCCGGCGTGTAACCGAAGTCGAGAACATATTGCGCCTTGGCGCCGTCCTTCTCCGAGGCGAGGTGCAGCGACAGGCCCCATTCGCAGGCAAAGGTGCTTTCCGGGCGGCCGGTGATGCGACCGACATGTTCGATCTTCACATGCGGATGTGACATGCGCGGCAGGAAACGCTCATAGCGCGAATCGACCAGCACACGAACGGTCAGCGCATCAACAACCGGCGGGGTGAACGGGGCGGCAGTATTCATCCTGAATCTCCTCAAAGTCAGTGCCGGTCAAACGCCGGCTGGCAACGACGGCTTTATCCTAACATCCTGCCAATCGTATCGTCCTGCTGCAGCATTTTGGAATGCTGTTGATTTGAAAAATAAAATCACCTGCTTTAATCACGTCATGTTGCGTCGCGCAAATTCAGGTGCCGGAATTGCGCTGGCCGTGATGCAAAACATCTTTGACTATATGAGTGTAGGCGCATATAGTTATATACACAAAAAAGATTTCCATGGTGAAACATGAGTGAAATTGAAGAAATATTCGAGGAGGTCGCGGATTATTTTTCCGTAATGTCGGAGCCTGCGCGTCTGAAGATCATTCATGCCATCTGCCAGTCCGAGCGAACCGTATCCGAAATTGTTGAAGTGACAGGTTCGACCCAATCCAATATTTCACGGCACCTTGGATTGATGTACCGGTACGGTTTATTGGCCAAACGCCGCGAGGGAAACCAGATTTTTTATCGCATGGCCGACGACACCATGATCGAACTGTGCCGAACTGCCTGCAACAGAATCGCGGCAACCATTGATGATCGCGGTCCGCTGAAACGCCAACTCGTCAATCTGATGCCGCCAGCGGCAAAACGGAAATCCAAGGTATGAAAAGCAAATTGGTTGTCTCCATGGGGCAGGTGCGTCCTGCGCCCGAGGATCGCCGGGGATTCCTGAAAAAATCCCTGTCGCTGACGGGCGGCGCGGTCGCTGCGTTGGCGGGTACCGGTGTCGCGCGAGCGCAGGGTGACCCGACCATTCTCAATCTGCCCGCCCATACCACGGGTCTGGGCCAGCCGGTTGCGGCGCGTGGTTATGGCATGCCCTCGGAGTTTGAAAAAAATCTGCAACGCCGCGAAAGCCCGGGTTTGACCAGGGCTGCGCAGTCTTCGGTGGCGTTTGCGCCCTTGCAGGGCTTGTTCGGCATCATTACGCCGAACGGTCTGCATTTTGAACGGCACCATCAGGGATGGTGGGATATCGACCCGCGTCAGCATCGACTGATGGTCCACGGACTGGTTCGCGAATCGCGGATTTACACCATGGACGATCTGATGCGTCTGCCGTCGGTCTCGCGGATCCATTTTATTGAATGTGGCGCCAATACCGGCATGGAGTGGGGCAATGTCGCCGTACCCACCGTGCAATATACCCACGGCATGCTGTCCTGCTGCGAGTTCACCGGCGTTCCGTTGTCGAAGCTGCTGGAGCATTGCGGCGCCGACATCAAAAAAGGACGTTACGTACTTGCGGAAGGTGCGGACGGATCAAGCCTGACCCGCACCATCGGCATGGACCGCGCGCTCGATGACGTACTCGTCGCATGGGGCATGAACGGCGAATTCCTGCGCCCGGAAAACGGCTATCCCCTCAGGCTCGTGGTACCCGGTGTGCAAGGGGTGTCATGGGTCAAATGGCTGCGGCGGCTGGAAGTCGGTGACAAACCCTGGGATACGCGCGAAGAGACATTGCATTACATCGACCTGATGCCCGACGGATTGCACCGCCAGTATTCTTCCGTGCAGGAGTGCAAGTCGGTCATCACCACGCCATCCGGCGGTCAGGTGCTGCTGAACAAGGGGCAGTACAACGTTACCGGGCTGGCCTGGTCCGGCCGCGGCCGCGTCCGCCGCGTCGATGTGTCTTTCGACGGCGGCCGCAATTGGAAAGAGGCACGTCTCGAAAATCCGGTGCTGCCCAAGGCCCTGACGCGGTTCAACATTGACTGGGTCTGGAATGGCGGCCCTGCAATTTTGCAAAGCCGCGCGATCGACGATACCGGTTATGTCCAGCCGAAAATCGCGCAGTTGCGCGCGGTTCGCGGCACGCGTTCGATCTATCACAACAATGCGATCCAGTCCTGGCTGGTGGCAGCAAACGGGGAAGTTTCCAATGTCCAGGTGGAATAAAGCGAAGGTTGTCGTCTTCGCGCTCGCCGCCGGTGCGTGCGTGCAGGCGGCTGCACAAACCGGAAAACCGCTATATCCCGGCGTCGGTCGCGCAGCGACCAGCGCAGAAATTGCAGCCTGGGACATTGACGTTCGCGGTGATCTCAAAGGCCTGCCGCCCGGTTCCGGCAGTGTCTCCAGAGGTGAGACGCTGTGGGAAGCCAAATGCACTTCCTGTCACGGTAGCTTTGGCGAATCCAATCAGATGTTTCCGCCGCTCATTGGAGGCATCACTCCCGAAGACATCAAAACCGGCAGGGTTACTGCACTGGCCAAGGGTGGTGAGCAGCGTACGACGGTGATGAAACTGTCGCGGATCTCGACGTTGTGGGACTACATCAACCGCGCGATGCCCTGGAATGCGCCGAAAACGCTGACCGCCGACGAGGTTTATGCCCTGACCGCATATTTGCTCAACCAAGGCAATATCGTTCCCGACAGTTTCGTTCTTTCCGATAAAAACATGGCAGAAGTGCAGGCACGGCTGCCCAACCGCAACGGCCTGACCCGCAATCACGGCCTTTGGGAAACCCAGGGCAAACCCGATGTCAACGCCAAGGCCTGCATGCAAAACTGCGGACCGGAACCGCGCATTACTTCGTCGCTGCCCGACCATGCCCGCGGATCCCACGGTGATCTTGTCGAGCAGAACCGCCTGTTCGGTCCTGTGCGCGCTGTCAGCCTTACGGGTGGCGCGGTGGTTGCCGCTGCCGCACCGGCAGCTGCGGCGCCTGCAGCCGACCCCGCGCAGGCGCTTGCCGCAAAAGCCGGCTGCATGGCCTGTCATACCGCAAAGCAGCGTGTGATCGGTCCTTCCTTCGCCGAAATTGCCACTAAATATCGTGCCGACAGCGGCGCCGAAACCAGGCTTGTGGCCAAAGTGAAATCAGGGGGGCAGGGCGTGTGGGGCAACGTACCGATGCCGCCGTTTGCGAATTTGCAAGAGCAGGACCTGCGCACGTTGGTGCGCTGGATACTTAAGACTGAGTAAACAGGAGGAAACATGAATCATTCGCGCAGAGAAGCCATCAAAACGGGCGGAGGCCTGCTGGCCTTGTTGCTCTCGGCAGGCATTCTGAAACCCGGCGAAGCACTGGCCCAGGCCGATGCGTTTTCGATGAAAACGCTGGCGGAGGCTTTGCGTGCGGTGGGTGCCCAGAATCCGGCCGCCTCCAACGCCATCGTCATCAAGGCACCTGCCATAGCCGAGAATGGAGCGGTAGTGCCCGTTGCGGTGGAAAGCAAACTGCCCGGTACGGAATCGATCACGCTGCTGGTGGAGAAAAATCCGACGCCGCTGGTTGCCAGTTTTGCCATACCGGCCGGAACCACGGGCAGCGTTTCAACCCGGGTGAAGATGGGCCAGACTTCCGATGTCTATGCGCTGGTCAAGGCCGAAGGCAAGTTCTACATGACCAAGCAGGAAATCAAGATCACCCTCGGCGGCTGCGGCGGCTGACCCTAACAGGAGAAAATCATGGCAGATCCGATGAGAATTCGTGCAACCGCACGAGATGGCGCAGTGAACGTCAAAGTCCTGATGAGCCACGAAATGGAAACCGGGCAGCGCAAAGATGCATCCGGCAAACTGATACCCGCGCACTACATCCGCAGCGTGACGGCCACGCACCAGGGCAAGACCGTGCTCACTGCGCAGTGGGGCCCGGCAGTTTCCAAAAATCCCTATCTGGAGTTCGATTTCAAGGGCGGCCAGAAAGGCGAGAAGGTCGTTGTCACCTGGGAAGACAACAAAGGTGAAAAACGCACTGACGAAGGGGTTATCAATTAATTGATGGATAACCGCTTATTGCGGACAATAATCTAGTAACTGATACTGATAAAAAGAACAGACTTGCGTTGCCATGCACCCGCATCAAAGCGGCGGGTGACTGGTGTGAAACAGAGGGCTGCCGAGATTGCAAGCGGCAGTCCCTTCCACAACGTTGAGGAGACCATGATGACCCGATTGATTGGCATTGCTGCGCTGCTGGGCGCGATATTCGCGTCCGGTGCCCATGCGCAAAACACCACGCTCGACGAAATTGCCCGCTACCGTGCGCAATTGCAGGACGGCAATCCCGCCGAACTGTGGGAAGCCCGCGGCGAGGATCTGTGGAAACAGAAGCGCGGACCCAAACAGGTGTCTCTGGAACAGTGTGACCTGGGCAAGGGCCGCGGCGTGGTCAAGGGCGCCTATGCCGAACTGCCGCGTTACTTCTCCGATGCGGACAAGGTGATGGATCTGGAAAGCCGGCTCCTGCACTGCATGGTGACCCTGCAGGGATTCAGCCGTGCCGATGCCACCAAACGCGTATTCGGTTCCGGCAGCAGCCGCTCCGACTTTGAAGCGCTCGCGGCATGGATCACCGCCGAATCCAAAGGCGTGGTCATGAAAGTCTCCCTGAATCACCAGAAGATGCAGGAGGCCTATGAACTCGGTGAAAAGGCTTTCTACTTCCGCGGCGGACCGCATGACTTTTCCTGTGCGACCTGCCACGGCGAAGACAACAAACGCATCCGGCTGCAGGATCTGCCCAACCTGACACAGAAAAAAGGCGCGCAACTGGGTTATACGACCTGGCCCGCTTACCGCGTTTCGCAGGGCGAACTGCGCACCTTCCAGTGGCGTCTCAACGACTGTTTCCGCCAGCAGCGCTTCCCCGATCTGGTATTCGGTTCGGAACTTTCGATCGCGCTGACCGCATTTCTTGCCTACAACGCCAATGGCGCCGCCTTCAACGCGCCGGCCATCAAACGCTAAGGAGACGACATCATGAAAACGGCACATTGGGCACTGCCCGCAGTCGTGATCGCCGGCCTTGTTGCCGCCGGGTGCGCGACAGCACCCCGCGAAATGCAGCCGGTGACGGCGAATGACCTGGCCATCATCAAAGCTTCTTTCCAGGAAAAAGGACAAGCCAAACTCGACCGGCTTGATCAGGACGAAGCACAGAAGCTGTGCAGCCACCCGCCATCGGTGAGGATGACCCGGGAAGATGCTGTGCGCATCGAAAAGGCCAACATGGCCGCCATCAAATATCCCGCCGACGGCAATCTGATGGGCGACTGGAAGGCCGGCGAACGCATTGCGCAGACGGGGGTCGGCAAGCAGTTTTCCGATAATCCCAAGACGCCATCCGGCGGCAACTGTTATGCCTGCCACCAGCTGAGCAAGAATGAAATCTCCTTCGGCACCATCGGGCCGAGCCTTTACCAGTTCGGCAAGCTGCGCGGCGGCCCCACGCCCGAGATGCAGCGTTACGCCTACGGCCGCATCTACAATCCGCAAGCCTTTTCAGCCTGCTCCAACATGCCGCGTTTCGGTCACAACGATATCCTGACCGAGCAGCAGATCAAGGATGTCACGGCCTTGTTGCTCGATCCGAATTCGCCGGTGAATCAGTGAACCGGAGGGAGTTTCTCGGGGCGCTGGCGGCTGCGGCCGCCTGCGGTGTGCCGCTCGACGGCGCACGCGCTCAGGTTGCACAGTCACTTTACAACCCGCCGCGTTTCGGCAACGTCAGCCTGCTGCATTTCACCGACTGCCACGCGCAACTGCTCCCGATCTACTTCCGTGAGCCCAGCGCCAACATCGGCGTCGGTGAAGCCGCAGGCCGGCTGCCGCACCTGGTCGGCGAACACCTCCTGAAAAACGCAGGCATCGCACCGGGAACGGCCGAAGCCCACGCTTTCACCTACCTCGACTTTGCCGCGGCCGCGAAACGCTACGGCAAGGTCGGCGGCTTTGCCCATCTGGCGACGCTGGTCAAACGCATGCGCGAGAGCCGGCCTGGCGCGCTGCTACTTGACGGCGGCGATACCTGGCAGGGTTCAGCCACGTCGCTGTGGACACAGGGCCGCGACATGATCGAAGCCTGCCAGCAGCTCGGCGTCGACATCATGACCGCGCACTGGGAGTTCACCTACGGCGACAAGCGCGTGCAGGAAGCCATCAAGTCGCTGGGTCGCATTGAATTTGTTGCACAAAACGTCAAGACAGCCGATTTCGGCGATCCGGTATTCAAACCCTATGTGATGCGCGAGATGAACGGCGTGCCTGTGGCCATCGTCGGCCAGGCCTTCCCGTACACCCCGATCGCCAACCCGCGCCACTTCGTACCGGACTGGACTTTCGGCATCCAGGAAACCGAACTGCAGGCCGTCGTCAACGAAGCGCGCAGCAAGGGCGCCCGCGCCGTCGTGCTGCTCTCGCATAACGGCATGGACGTCGATATCAAGCTGGCGGGCCGCGTGCGCGGCATTGATGCGATTTTGGGCGGCCACACCCACGACGGTGTTCCGGTGCCGGTGGTGGTCAACAATGCCGGCGGCAAGACCATCGTCACCAATGCCGGCTCCAATGGCAAATTCCTTTCGGTGCTCGACCTTGAGGTCAACAGCAGCGGCGTTGCCGACTACCGTTACCGCTTGCTGCCCGTGTTCTCCAATCTGCTGCCGGCCGATCCGCAGATGCAGTCGCTGATCGAGCGCGTGCGCGCGCCGTACGCCGCCAAGCTGAACGAACCGCTGGCCGTCACCGAGGGTCTGCTTTACCGGCGCGGCAACTTCAACGGCACTTTTGATCAACTGATTCTTGATGCCCTGATGGCCGTCAAAGGCGCCGAAATCGGCTTCTCACCCGGTTTCCGCTGGGGCACGACGATGCTGCCGGGGCAGACCATCCTGCGCGAACACCTGATGGACCAGACGGCGATCACCTATCCCAGCGTGACCGTCAACGAGATGACCGGTACCGACATCAAGGCGATCCTCGAAGATGTCTGCGACAACCTGTTCAACCCTGATCCTTACCTGCAGCAGGGCGGTGACATGGTGCGTATTGGCGGCATGAGTTATGCCTGCGATCCGAGGGCCACCATCGGCAAACGCATCGACGACATGCGCCTCGGCGGCAAGCCGATTGAAGCCGGACGGCGCTACAAGGTGGTTGGCTGGGCGCCCGTTGCCGCCGGCGCGACCGGCGAACCGGTGTGGGATGTTGTCGAGCGGTACCTCAAAGACACCAAGGTTATCAAGCCGCGCGCACCCAATCTGCCGCGGATCATCGGCATGAGCGGCAACCAGGGCTTGGCGTGAGAAGGATCGTTTTTGCCGGGCTGGCCTGCGTGCTGGCGCTGTGTGCCGTGCCGGCGCAGGCTGTTGACGCGATTCAGATCACGCGCAATGTCTATTACATCCGTGGCGAAGCAGGCGTACCCTCGCCAGTCAATCGCGGTCATACCTCCAATGCCGGATTTGTGGTCACCACCGACGGCGTCGTGGTGTTTGATGCGCTGGGCACACCGGTGCTCGGCAAGGAATTCATCGACGCCATCCGCAAGGTGACGAAGCAGCCGATCCGTCGCGTCATCATCAGTCATTATCACGCCGATCATTTTTACGGTCTGCCGCCGTTCAAGGATCTCGGTGTGGAAATCTGGGCCCACCCCGCGGCAGGCAGCTATCTGAACTCCGAAGCCTCAAGGCAGCGACTGGCCGAACGCCAGTCCAGCCTGGCTCCCTGGGTGGACAAGAACATGCGGCTGATCCCGGCTGATCGCTGGATCGACAAGGATACCTCGTTCAAGCTCGGCGCGCATACCTTCCGCGTATTTCCCGTCGGGCCGGCCCACACGCCGGAAGATCTGGCCATGGTGGTGGAAGAAGAAAACGTGCTGTTCGTCGGCGACCTGATGTTTGCCGGCCGGCTGCCCTTTGTCGGCGATGCCGACAGCAAATCGTGGATTTCCGCGATTGACCGCATCATCAAATTCAATCCCAAAATCATGGTGGGCGGCCACGGCGGCGTATCAACCAATGCCTCCGCCGATCTTCAGCTGACCCGCGATTACCTCGTTTACCTGCGGCAGAAAATGGGCGCTGCCGCCGACGATCTTGAGGATTTTGAAGTGGCATACAAAAAGACCGATTGGTCACGCTTCTCGCATCTGCCCGCTTTCAACGAAGCCAATCGCCGCAACGCCTACAACACCTACATCCGCATCCAAGGAGGTGACAAATGAACAAACGGCTGAAGCAAGTCCTATCGGCATTCGTCGGCGCGCTCATCGTGCTGGCTGCGGGTGGTTGTGCAGGCACTGGCGGCGCAGGCGGAGGTTCCGCTACTGAAGACAAAGTGGTCTATCACATCAATGGCGGCCTTGAGCAGGCGACCAATGGATTGCGCAACGTGCGTAATCATCTCGAAGTCAATCCCAAGGCAAAGATCGTCGTGGTCACCCATGCCCAGGGCGTTGATTTCCTGATGCGTGACAAGAAGGATGTCAACGGCAATCCCTATGAGGTCACGGTGCAGGACCTCAAAGGCCAGGGCGTGCAGTTCGATGTCTGCCTGATCACCCTGCGCAACCGCAACCTCAACAAAAGCCAGTTCATCGAGGAATCCACGTTCGTGCCTTCCGGTGTGGCCGAGATCACGCGCTTGCAGCAACGCGAGGGATACGCCTACCTGAGGCCTTGAATTCCCGCATCGCCGCAGCTTCGCCACCGGCGCCTTAGGGCGCCGTTTTTATTTGCGAGGAACAAATCGCCGTTGTGCCGGTCAATGGCTTGCACCGAAGCTGCAACACTTGTCGCTGATGCGCATCCGGTGGTGCAGGCATTCCTGTTCGGCATGCAGATCATGCCGCTTGTTAATAGGCAAACGAAAGAGGAATACAGCGCATCATGAATATCGCAGTGTGGGTGATATTCAGTATCGTGACGCTGTTGTGGACTGCGGGTACATTCATTACGGTCAAGCTCACGCAATGGGGCACCGGCCTTCTGGCCAACGGCAATATTGATCCTTTAAGCCGCAGTGTGGCCGAGATGCCGCTGCCGCAGGGGTTGCCGCTGTGGCTGGACCCGATGATGATTCAGACCCTGCAGCAATATGCGCTGCTGTCGCTGGAGGCGCTGCGCGATGCGATGCCTTATATGAGCATGCTGATGGGCTGGCTGGTGCCGATGATCTGGGGCGTGTGGGGCTTCGGTCTGATCTGCCTGGTGGCGCTGGCAGTTGCCGCGCACTGGCTGACCGCGCGGCACACGCCGGTCAGTCTCTGAGGCAGCGGAACAGCTGCGCCCGGGTCTAACGAGGCTTCTTCCGCGCTGTTGCCGCGGGTGCAGGCGGCGCGTTTTCCAGGGAATTCAGTAATTTGGCGAGCAGCAGGTCGAGCTGGTCGCGCTCGCGCGCATTCAGCGTGCCGAGCACATTCGCACTTTGGCTGAAATGCACCGCAATCGCCTTGTCGGCGAGCGCGCGGCCGGCCGGCGTCAGACGTACGATCACGCCGCGTCCGTCATTGCTGTCCGGGCGGCGCTCAACGAGCCCGAGGGCTTCGACGCGGTTGATGCGGTTGGTCATCGCGCCCGAAGTCAGCAGCGACTGGCGCTGCAGCTCCGTCGGATTCAGTGCATAGGGTTTGCCCGAGCGGCGCAGCGCTGCGATCAGGCTGAAGGTTTCCCAGCTCAACCCCAGCGGCGACAGCCAGCTGTCCGCGCGTTTCAGGAAATGCGAATCAATCCGCGACGTGCGCCCGAAAATGCCCAGCGGCCACGGATCCAGATCCGGGCGCTCGCGCTGCCAGTCGGCGATGAAGGCGGTGATCGAGTCGGTATTTGCGGGTTTTCTTGACATCAACTATCTTTACATTAAGATAAACGACGTATTGATAGATTCAGATATTGTGAATCAACATTGACCCAACAGGCGGGCGCATTGTAACAATCCAGCCCCTCATTTCGTCCCTCACTCGCCGGTGCCCGCCGCGGGACCGGGACGCATGCCGCACCCGAACGGAGGTTTGCCGCAGATGGCCGCAAAAATCGAATATCTCGAAGGCACCGAATTCCAGAAAAGCCGCGCGTTTTCCCCGGCGGTGATCTCTGAAGGCGGACGCACCATCTGGCTGGCCGGCCAGACCGCCACCCAGGATGCGGCCGGCAAGGACATCTCCAGCGATTTTGCCGCGCAGACCAAACGCTGCTTTGAACTGATGGATGCCACGCTCAAACGCGCCGGCGCCTCGCTGTCCAATCTGGTGACGATGACCGTATTCATCAATGACCCGCGCCATGGCGACAGCTTCGTCAAGCTGCGCGGCGAAGTGTTCAAGGACGGCCGCTTCCCGGCCAGCGCACTGATCACTGTTTCGCATTTTGCACGCCCCGGGATCGTCATCGAGATCCAGGGCATCGCGGTCGTCTAAGGGAGAGCGTCATGAACCACATCAAAACCATGATCAGCATCGCAGTGGCCGCCGCCATCGGCGTCACGGCGCTGTCCGCAACGGCTCAGCAGTTTCCGACCAAACCCCTGCGCATCGTCGTCACCCTCGGACCGGGTTCGGCAGGTGACATGCTGTCGCGCCTGCTCGCTGATCCGGTGGGCAAGGGCCTCGGCCAGCAGGTCATCGTCGACAACCGGCCGGGCGCCGGCGGCAACGTTGCCGCGCAGATCGTCGCCAAATCACCGGCCGACGGCTATACCCTCTTTCTCACCACGATCAGCACCCACGGCATCAACCCGACACTGTATTCGACGCTGCCCTTCGACCCGGTCAAGGATTTCGCGCCGATCACGCTGTCGGCTTCGAGCCCCAATGTGCTGGTCATCCATCCGTCGATGCCGGTCAAAACCATCAAGCAGCTGATCGCCATCGCCAAGTCGCGCCCCGGCGAGCTGACCTATTCCTCGGGCGGCGGCGGCACCTCCCAGCACATGTCCGGCGAACTCTTCGGCATGTTGGCCGGCGTCAAGATGACCCATGTGCCGTACCGCGCGACCCCGCTGTCGGTGTCTTCGGTGATCAGCGGTGAAACCGTGATGTCCTTTGCCAGCGTGTCGGTGGCGCAGGAGGCCGTCAAAAGCGGCAGGCTGCGCGGCCTCGGTGTGACCAGCAACAAACGCGTGCTGGCATGGCCCGAGATGCCGACCATCGACGAAGCCGGCCTGCCGGGCTTTGATGTTGCAGCATGGTTCGGTTTCTCGGCCACCGGCGGCACCAACCCCGAGATCATCCGCCGCCTCAACAGCGAATTCCGCAAAGCGCAGAAAGATCCTGCCGTCAGCGAGCGTCTGGTGAAGCAGGGCATGCAGGTGCTGGAAAGCACGCCCGAGGAATTCTCGCGTTACATCGTTGATGAAATTGCCAAGTGGGCGAAAGTGGTCAAGGCTTCGGGCGCGAAAGCGAGCTGAGCTGCAGCAACCTCAACAAAAACGGCGCCACGCGGCGCCGTTTTTTATTGCGGCATTCATTGCTACTGCACGGTGATATTCGCTTCCCGAATCACCCGGCTCCATTTTTCCATGTCAGCGCGCACAAAGCCGGTAAATTCCGCCGGCGTGCTGGTCGAGGGGATCAGGCCGCTGGCGGCGAGTTGTTTGTTGACTTCGGGTGTGTGCATGAACTTCGCCGTCTCCGCGCTGATGCGCTGAAGAATCTCCGGGCGCACGCCCGACGGCGCAAACAGGCCGTACCAGGTGTTGATCACCAGCTCGGGCATGCCGGCTTCCGCGGTGGTCGGCACATTGGGCAGTGTCGGCAGGCGTTCCGGCACCAGCACCGCCAGTCCGCGCAGCCTGCCGCTGTTGATGAAGGGGATGGTCGCGGGCACCGTCACCATCACCATCTCCGCTTCACCGCCGAGAATGTGCGTCAGTGCAATGCTCGCGCCCTTGTAAGGCACATGCAGGATGTCGACTTTCGCCAGTGACTTGAACAGTTCACCGGCGAGGTGGTTCGATGAACCGACGCCGCCGGAGCCGAAGCTCATCTTGCCGGGATGGGCTTTCGCCAGCTTGATCAGTTCACTGATATTTTTTGCCGGCACCGACGGATGGATCACGAACACATTGGGCACCGTCGACAGCATCGTTACCGGCGCGAAATCGCGCATCGTGTCGTAGCCGAGTTTTTTGTAGAGGCTGGGGCTGATCACCAGCGACGGACTGGTCAGCAGCAGTGTGTGGCCATCGGCAGGCGCCTTGGCCGCCAGTTCGGCAGCAAGATTGCCGCCGGCGCCGGTGCGGAAATCGGGCACCACCGGTTGCCCGATAGCAGCGCCGAGTTTTTCGCCGACCAGCAGGCCGAGGATCTGCGATGCCCCGGTGGGGAAGGCGACGATCAGCCGCACATTCTTTTCAGGGTATTTCTGCGCCGAGGCCGGCAGCGCGCAAGCGAACACCATCATGGCCAGGCAAAGCGATGCTTTGACAGCGGACATCGTGGTTCTCCTCCCTCAGTCGGTGACGGCAGACTTTCGACGGGCAGTGCTTGTTTTTATGGTTCGATGCAGCCCGTTCAATATAACGCGGAGTCCCATCGAATGCGCGAAGAAAAACAATAATAAAAACAGACATTTACGAGTGCCCCCGCATTGCGGTCCGGCAGGTTCTTAAACCGCAGCAGGGCGGAATGGTTCAGTGCGCCGCCTCCGTTTGCGTTAGATTCCCTCTCAAATAAAAACGAGGAGGAATCAGCATGGCTAGCGACCGCATTGCCGTGCTGGGAACGATCGCGGTCTGCATCACCGGTTTACTGGTGATGCCGGACTTCGCGCGCGCCCAGAGCAAGACCGTCAAACCGCGCAGCACGGTGGTCAAACCACCGGCCGCGCCGCTGCAAAAAGAAATCAACGAGCAGACGCGGATTTATCAAAGCCGCGGCGAACAGGTGCCCGCGGATTACGTCACCGATCGTTCGTTGCTGTCGTACTCGATCACACTGCTGCCCGACTTTGATCATTCGCTGGCGAAACTCGGCCCCGCGGACCGCTGGCTGGACATCGGCGCCGGGCAGGGCCGCGCGATACTCGATTATTACGGCGAACGTTTCGACGCCATGCATGCCGAAGGGCGCGAGCAACGCGGCAGCAAGGCGCGGGCCGTGGCGATGTCGATCGAAGACCGCCGCACCGCCGACTGGCATCAGACCGCAGCAATCCTCGAACCCGGAAAAATCGAATACCGCTTCGGCCGCCGCCTGCGGGAATACGCCACTGATGAACTCGGCCGCTTCAAACTGGCGACCGATGTTTACGGCGGCTTCTCCTATACTTCGCATCTCTCGCTGTTCATGGAGCAGGTGCTGGGCATGCTGGAGGTGAACGGCAGCTTTTATACGGTGCTGATCGACGTGCATCCCGAGAACTGGCCGGCGCGTCCTGCCGCAGCGCGCGCACCGTTCCAGACCGAAATCATCAACGCCGCCGGCGCCGAGATCAAAGTCTGCGCCTGGCTCAAGCGCATTCGCTGTGCGGAGGTCAGTTGCGAAACCGACACCCGCTCCGCAAACGCCGTTGAACGCTACCGCATCAAAAAACGCTGTGAGGGCACGGTGGTTCCCGCGCTGGAAGCCACGCATTTTGTTGCGGGCACGCCGCCCGCACGGCAATTCCGTTTGCTCGAAACTGCGCCGCAGACCGTGCAATGACAGTGCCATGCCTGATCACGGAAATGGCGATATGCTTCTGCATCGCTGACACCGGCAAGCCGGCAACCGGCGCACAATATCAATGCATCGAGGGGAAGAACCGATGAACACC
>JBILYA010000012.1:0-15574 GCA_044378065.1 Burkholderiales bacterium
CACAAACCTCAAGAATGCCGCGGGTGATGCCGCGTGAACGCTCGGCCGGCTGGTAGGGATCGGTGTTCGCGCCGAGCGCAATCAACTCGCATTTGTAGCCGGGCTTGGATAACTCTTTGCGCAGAAGTTCCGGCGCATTGATCTTGGCAAAAATCTTCGTTTCGAAATCAATGCCCGGCGACAGGTTGCGATAGGCGTGGCTGGGTCGCGCATAACAGTAGATGCAGCCGTGTTCGCAGCCTTGGTAAGGATTGATCGATTGCGTGAAGGGGATATCCGGCGAATCGTTGCGGGCAATGATGGATTTCGCTCGCTCATCCGTGACCACGGTTTTCAGCGCGCGTTCCTCATCCTGTGCAGCGCTTTCCCATCCGTCGTCGTAACCCTCGCGCCCGACCTGCTCAAAGCGTCCCTCGGGATTGACGCCGGCGCCGCGACCCTTGCGCGGATCAGTGTGTTTGCCGGTCAGCGTGCGCAACGGCATGGCTACTCGGAACGATAAGCGTGGGTGGTCATCAGCTCGAAGACCTTGCGCCGTTTACCGTCATGCCCCTTGCCCGTAACTTCGGTACGCACGACAGCGACCAGACGGCCGTGGTGAACGACTTTCGAACGGATTTTCAGCGCGCGGCCTTCGCCGGGACTGATGTACCAGGCTGACAGCGCCGTCAGTTGCCAGTGCGGCGTCAGCGCGACGATGGCGTTCTCGGCGGCGAGACCCAGCAGGATGCCGCCCTGCACGTGACCGACACGATTGCCGATGTGCGGACCGTTTTTGACGGTGGAATGCGAGCCGCCCGGCACATGGGTTGCCTGCACACCCCAGAAGTGCTGCACAAAAGAACCGCCGTGTTCACGCACTGCTGCAAGCGACAGATCAGCTGCCGCGAGGATTTTCTTTTCATCCGGACGCAGTTTGCCGCCGGGTATCTCCGGCGTCGGATTCTCGCCGCGCCGGCGGTGCGGCACCGGATGCAGCTCAACACCCTTGGGCGGTTTCAGCACCATGAAAGTCGCCGTGCCGGTGCACACCAGTCCGGCCTCGTTACGGATCGCCACCGTGCTGACGCCCTGGCTGCCGGCAGCGCCTTCAACAAACCCGTGCATCTCGCCGCGGCCATGCAGCCGCCCGTCGGCACGCGCGCCGGTGAACTGCAGGTTCATTGTCACCGTCGCCAGCCTTGTGCGCGGCTCCAGCCCCGCGCGAACCGCACCGGCCATCGCCAGATCGGCAAGGATGGCAAATCCTGACAGGCTCAGCTGTCCGTCCACTGTCGATGAAAAGGACTGCACATCCACCGACAGCGAGGTGTGGTCAGTGCCGACATGATCGTAAGACAGGTCGAGAAAGTTGCCGGCGAAGTGATAACCCGGTTCACGGTTCAGCGCGATGGCGCGCATGACCTGCGTGCGGATGACGACGATCGTGGATTCGTCAACGGCGGGCAATGCAGGCAAGTGGTGTTTCGGCTGTTCAGTCATGCAGCGATTGTAACAAGCACCTGCCGCTCAACCGTGTCGCGACCACGCTCTGGAGCACAATTGCAATTATCTGTTTTTATTGTTGTTTTTGAGAGCTGCTATTTAGCGCCGCGGCAACAGCATCCAGCGCTTCCGTGTCGGCACTCCCCTGTGTTCGCGCCAGATCCAGCGCAATCGCGTTCAGTGCGCGGTAAGCGTCGGCAATCCGCGGATCCAGCGCATTCAGCGCCGTCAGCTGTCGCGCGACAACAGCCGCATCGCCCCGCGCCACCGGCCCGGTCAACGCACGCACCGTGCCCAGCGCCAATACATTGTCCAGCGTCTCGCGCACCAGTGGTTCCATCATGGCCTGCGCGGTGACGCGATCCAGTCCTGCGCTCTCGTAGCTGCGCAGGCCGGCCTCCATCAGCGCGGTCAGGTCGTTGCATACCAGCACGCTGGCGGCGTGATACAGCGTTTTGCCCGCAGCATCGATCTGAACCACACGGGCGCCAAGCTGTTCGAACAGGGGGCGCAGCAGCGCCAGCGCGGCCGTATCGCCTTCGATGGTGCACCAGGTACCGGTGAATGAGGTGACGGCCCGCGCAGGTTCGGCAAAGGTTTTCAGGGGATGCACACTGGCGACACGGGCGCCGGTCGCGGACAGCGGCTGCAGCAGCGCTGACGAATGCGCACCGCTGCAATGAAACACGGTATCGCCCTGACGCACGCAGCCAGCGGCTGCCAACGCTGCCGCCATCGATGCGATGGCGTCGTCCGGCGGCGTCAGCAGCCACAGTGCCGCCGGACGCATATCGCCCAGTCGCCGCACAGCGCTGCCGGTACCGATGAAGGTTATGGCGGCTTGAGCGGTCGCATACTCGGCACTTAATACATCCTGCACCGCACAGGCGCCGGCATGGTGCAGCAGATGCCCTAACGAACGGCCGACGCGACCGGGGCCGATGATATTGAGAAGAATGAGCATGCCCTAGCCGGACTGCGCTGCCGTGCTACTTCTTGGCCATGCAGGCTTCGACTTTGGGATTGCGCTTGCAGAAATCATCCGGCAGCGGTTCCCGCGGATTCGGTTTTGGCGGCGCAGCCGAAGCCTTTTTCTCCTGCGCCATCATCTGCCGGATCGTATCCGGCTCGTTGCAGTCTTCCTGACCGGTCTTCCAGCATTTGGCAGTCGCGGCTTCGCGCTGCTTGCGCTCCTCGTTTTCATGCATCCGCGCAACCAGCGGATCGCCC
This sequence comes from Burkholderiales bacterium, assembly GCA_044378065.1. Lineage (GTDB taxonomy): Bacteria > Pseudomonadota > Gammaproteobacteria > Burkholderiales > SG8-41. The sequence continues at coordinate 2,716 of JBILYA010000012.1, forward strand.
GGCACATGCAGCTTGGGCTGCACCGCCAGTGGCTTGCCTGCCGGCGCCTTTGCCGGCGCAGGCGCGTTCACGGGCGGCTTCTGAACCTGGCCTTTGCCCACGGGCGGTTTGTCACCGTATTGCACGCGGCCTTTTTCATCCACCCACTTGTTGACCTGTGCCGCTGCCGGCATCGCCGCGCAGCAGACCGTCAGCACCAACAGCATTGATGCGCATCGCATGGATGTTTCTCCACAATCAGAATGAGTCGCCATAGTTTCCCATGATGGCGCAAACGCGTCGAATCCGCCATCAAGCTTCCCTCAGCCGGCATTTGTCAGCGTTTTGCCGGACACTGCGTTATAGGGAATCTGATGACCGCCTCCCGCCGCAGATTCCTGATTCGCAGCGCCACGCTCTCCGCTGGTCTGCTGCTGCCGGTCGGCCTTGTCATCGCCCAGCCGCGCTTCACACAGAATCCGTTCTCACTGGGCGTCGCCTCCGGTTATCCGCAAGCCGACAGCGTGGTGTTATGGACGCGGCTGGCGCCCGACCCGCTGAACGGCGGCGGCATGCCCGAAGCCCCTGTTGCGCTGCGCTGGGAAATTGCCGCCGACGCCAAATTCAACAGGATCATTGATCGCGGCGAAACGCTGGCGACACCGCAGTTCGCGCATGCCGTGCATGTGCAGGTGCGCGGACTCTCACCCTCCCGCTGGTATTGGTACCGCTTTATGGCCGGCGATGCGGTCAGCACCGTCGGCCGAACCCGCACTGCACCTGCAGCCGACGACACGCGCGGCAGACTGGCTTTTGCGGTGGCATCGTGCCAGCACTACGAACACGGCTTCTACGCAGCCTATCGCGACATGGCCGCACAGGATCTGGATTTCGTGGTGCATGTCGGCGACTACATCTACGAAAGCTCCTGGGGCAAGGGCAGAGTGCGCGACCACCACATCCCCGAGCCGTACACGCTGACCGAATACCGCAACCGTTACGCCCAGTACAAGATGGATCCGAATCTGCAGGCCGCGCATGCCGCCTGCCCCTGGCTGGTGACCTGGGACGACCACGAGGTCGATAACGATTACGCCAACGACCGCTCGCAGGATCTTGATCCGGTCGACGCCTTCCTCGCGCGCCGTGCCGCGGCCTACCAGGCTTATTACGAACATATGCCGCTGCCGCCCGGCACCTTCAACGGCGGACCGCATATGAAAATTTACGGCACGCATGCGATGGGCAATCTGGCTCGCATCCAGTTGCTCGACATGCGCCAGTACCGCGATTATCACGTGTGCTCGCGCCCAGGACGCGGCGGTGGCAATCAGGTCAATGTGGAGGAATGTACGGACCGCAACCAGCCCGGGCGTTCGATTTTGGGCCGCACACAGGAACAGTGGCTGGAACAGGCGCTCACCGCCTCACCCGCGCGCTGGAACGTGATTGCACAGACCACGCTGATGGCACAGGCTGATCGCGGTGCCGATACACGCACGGTCTACACCGACGGCTGGGACGGTTATCCCGCAGCACGCGAAAAGTTGCTCCGCTTCATTGCCGAACGCAAAGTGCGTAATCCGGTGGTGCTCGGCGGCGATGTACATTTCTCCGCAGCCTGCGATCTGAAAGTCGATTTCGACAATGAACGTTCACCGGTGGTGGCCAGCGAATTTGTCGCGACATCCATTTCCTCATACGGCCCGAGCCGCGCACGCAATGAAACGCTGCTCGCCAAAAACCCGCATGTGAAATTCGCCAACAGCCAGCGGCGGGGCTATGCGAAATACGAAGTCACGCCACGGCGCTGGGAGACCACCTTCCGCGGCGTTTACGATGCCGCCGATCCGCAGTCGCGGGTCTTTGATACCGGGCACTACGTGGTGGAGGACGGCAAGCCGGGCGTGCAGCGCGGGTAGCGCGCGTATCGACGCAAGTATTTGTTTTTATTGAATTTTATTATAACCCCAGAATGCGGGCGATATCTGCTGCGTAACGGCTGATCGTGGTGCCTTCGTAAACCGCCTCATCAACGGTTTCATCGAGCAGCGAACGGATGTCGTGCAGGCTGTCGCTGACCCAATGGTGTCGCTGCACCGGCGAGTTCAGCAGGTTACGCAGTGTTTCCACCTCATCGCGCAGGCGTTGCACATCTGCGGCCCCGCCCTGCACTTTGGCCAGATCGCGCTCCAGCTCATGAATCAGTTTCGCGGCCTGCTCGAGGTCGATGTTTTTACCACTGTCGTTTTTGCTCATGGCCGTATTCCCGGTTGGGTCTAATGGTCGCGCCAGCGGTCGAGTTGCCGCCGCTCGCGTTTGGTCGGCCGACCGTGGATCTCCTGCGCGGGATCGGCGGCAAACTTGCGTAATGCCGCCTGCTCCTCACGCCGGATGCGGCTGGCTTCGTCTTCAGCATACAGCGTACGCGCGACGGTTGCCGGCCCGCGTTTGTCCGACAGCTGTTCGACGCGGATGATCCACTCCGCATTGCCGATCTGGATCGCCAGCTCATCACCGACGCGCAGATCCTTTGCCGGTTTCACGCGTTCGCCGTTGACCCGGACCTTGCCGCCTTCGACCGCCTGCTGGGCCACCGAACGCGTCTTGAAAAAGCGAGCAGCCCAAAGCCACTTGTCGATGCGAACGGACATTGCAGTATCAGTCGGGCACGGGCATCGCCTTGCGGCCGGCCAGCGTCAGCCAACCGCGAACAATGCGATAAAGAATCCAAAGTCCGACAAGTACCATCATCGGGATGCCGATGACCATGCCAATGAAAGTCGCAATCAGTATGCCGGCAATCACCACCCACAGCAGTGACCACCAGAAAGTACGGATCTGCCAGGAAAAATGTGAATCCAGGAAAGTGCCTCGCACGTTGTCACGCTTCACATAATTGATGATCACCGCAATGATCGACGGCCAGCCGCTCAAGAATGCAGTGACGATAAAGGCCGCACTGGAAATGCCGGTAAGCACGCTGAACGCATGCAGCCCGTAGATGATGTGCGTCAGGGTCACGAGGTCTTCGGAAGGCAATGCGGTCTGGCTTTTGCCGTCGATATCGGTCATGTCATCCTCCTAGGAAAGGTCGATTGCATGTTTCTTGAAATCAGCCAACGAAGCAAACTCCAGCGACGCTTCATGGGTGGCGCCCAGCACCACCCGCGGCGCACAGCCGGCATCCAGTGCTTCACGCCAGCGTGGCGCGCACAGGCACCAGCGATCGCCCGGCTGCAGACCCGGAAAACCGAATTCCGGCACCGGCGTCGACAGATCGTTGCCACGGGCCTTGCTGAATTCCAGGAACTCCGCAGTCATCACGGCACAGACGGTGTGCACGCCGGCATCTTCCGGACTGGTGTTGCAGCAGCCGTCCCGGAAAAATCCGGTCACCGGCCGCTCGCTGCAGGACTGCAGTTTTTCGCCCAGCACATTACGGGCAAATTCATTGGGATCAAACCGTCGCATGACTCACCTCATGATGCCGAAAATTATGCGTGTACATGACGCGCCTGCCGCAGCTTGCCGCGCGCACCCGGCTGCGGTTCCGGCCGCGTGCCTGACGGCATGAACGGCAGGCGCCCCTTGGCACCGCTTGCCTCATAGTCTCCGGCAACCGCCTCGACCACTACCGCCGCATCAACACCGCTTTCCAGCAGGAAATCGTGCAGGTACCCGCACAATTTCTCCAGTGCGAATTCATGCGTCTTTGCGGTGCGCGCATACAACCAGTCGGTGAACTGCATGAAACGCGCGAAGGGTGCATCGGCCAGCAGGAGCGGCAGCGCACGATGAAAACGGCCGGAGTTGCCGATCAGATCCCAGTAGCGCGCGAAGCGCACGATGCGCTGCACGTCATTAAAACTCAGCGCGTCAGTGGCCAGCACCACATAAGGCGTATCCGGGCTGTAGCGCATCGCATGGCCGGCGGTGTGCCGGTCGATCGGCGCACCGCGCAGGCGCTTGAGGATGCCGACCTGGATCTCGTGCGGCTTCAGTGCATACAGCCGGTCAAAGCCGCGGCCGAAAGTCACGAGGTCTTCTCCGGGCAGGCCTGCAATCAGATCGACATGGATCAGTGCCGGCGATTCCTCGCGCAGCCAGCGCAGATTGGCCTCGGCCAGCGCGTTGTCCTGCTTGCGCGAGATGCGCGCCTGTACCGCCTCATCCCAGGTCTGGATACCGACCTCGAAATGCAGCCGGCCCTGCGGAAAACGCAGGATCGCCGCCTTGAGTTTTTCCGGCAGATGATCCGGGATCAGTTCGAAATGAATGAACAGGTCGTCGCTGAGGCGTTCCAGAAAGAAATCGAGAATCGCCAGGCTGGCCGCCACTTTCAGATTGAAGGTGCGGTCAACAAAACGGAAATGCCGTGCACCGCGGTCATACATTGACTTCAACTCAAGCAGAAAACGCTCCTGCTCGAATGGCCAGGCGGTCTTGTCCAGTGCCGACAGGCAGAACTCGCATTTGAAGGGACAGCCGCGCGAGGCTTCGACATAGATGAAACGCCGCGCGATGTCCTCGTCGGTGTATTCCGCGTAAGGCAGTGCGATCTCGGCGAGTTTGGGCTGCACCCCGGCATGCACCTTCTGCGCCGGCGCACGTCCTGCCATGATCCCGGCGCACAACTGAGGGAAGGTGATGTCGCCCCAGCCGGTGACCACGTAATCGGCCAGCGCGCAGATACGCTGCTCATCCGTCTCGTAACTGACTTCCGGTCCGCCGATAACGACGACAACTTCCGGCGCGACGCGCTTGATGATCGCGATCAGCCGCGTGGTTTCTTCGACGTTCCAGATATAGACGCCGAAACCGATCAGCCGCGGCCGGTCGGCGAGCAGCTTTTCCGCGATGTCTGCCGGCCGGTCGCCAAGCACGAATTCACGGATCCGCGTCTGATCGCGCAGTTCCCCCATGTTGGCGCGCAGATAGCGCAGGCCGAGGGCCGCATGGACGTAGCGGGCGTTAATGGTGGTCAGAATGATGCCGGACATGGCGGCATTATCTCACCGGGCATGCCATCTTCCGGGCGTTTTTGATACGCTACGCCCCTTCCCGACTTTTTCCACCTTCCTTACCGGATGCACAGCCATGGCCCAGAGACCCGATACCCCTGACAGCAAAATGGACGCGACAACGCTTTATCGCGAAGACATCATCACCGACCGCAAGGTCGGCACTATCCGCCGCATGACCCCGATCACCAGCGACGGCGCCGATGACAGCGCGCGCCCGACAATCTATCTCGGCGAAGCGCAGATCATGACCAACGCCGGCCCGCTGCCGATCAATTTCGAAATCGAGGCCACCGGCGTTGCCGAAGCCGTCGAAAAATTCGGCGATGCTGCCAAGGAAGCGGTCGAGCGCACGGTGCGCGAACTGCAGGAACTGCGCCGCCAGCAGGCCTCATCGATCGTCGTGCCCGGCATGGGCAATCCCGGCAGCAAGATCCAGATCCCGTGACCGCCCCCGCAACGGTTGTCCGCTCCGCCGGCGTCGTCATCGCACGGCGCCGCGGCGGCGACTGGCGCCTGCTAGTGCTGCGTTCGGGTAATCATTGGGATTTCCCCAAGGGCCTGCTCGAAGAAGGCGAAAGCGCGCATGACGCTGCACGGCGCGAAGCGACTGAAGGTACCGGCATCTCGGATCTTACTTTCGATGCTGCCGAGTCGCACAAGGAAACCATCGCCTACGGCACCGGTGAAATCGCACGCTACTACCTGGCGATCACCAACACCGCTGAAGTGACGCTGCCCATCGTGCATGAACTCGGCCAGCCTGCTTACGATGAATGGCGCTGGGTCACCTTCGACGAATCCGAGGATGTGCTGCCGCCGCGGCTGACAGCGGTGCTGGCCTGGGCACGCGATACGCTGGACGCGGCCTGAACTGGTTCCGGCCCTCAAACAAAAACAGCGCCGCGAACGGCGCTGTTTTTTTATCTGCAATACCGCTGCTGCCGGTTAACGCCCCTTCTTCGCCGGAATGATCGGCAACATCAGATAGGACGCCGTTTTGCCGCCGGCATAAATCGTATTCTTTGCGCCGGCGTTGTAATCGCAATGGTAATGGGTGTACGGCGCGCTGCCGGCGCCGTCCCGCGGCTGGATATCGACACGGATGCGGTGCCCTTTCTTGAACACCATGCTCGTCGGCCAGACCTCGACACGGCACTCGACGATCTCGCCCTTTTTCAGCCACAGCCGCTCATCGTGTGAATGATAGGGACGGAAGGGCAGCGTTTTTTCCGGATCGAGCTTGCGATGGGAAGCACGCAGCCAGCCTTTAGTGACGCAGGGCACCGGCTGTCCGTGCTGACCGACTTCGCAGACATCGTGGCCGTCGGGATCCATGTTGCGGATGGTCACAAAAAGATCCATGTCCTCGGAGGTGCTCGACACCCACAGATTGGCGACCAGCGGCCCGGTGATCTCGGTGTCTTCGGCAAGCACGGGCGTCACAAACGAGACACCGCTGCGGCCGCTCGCGCCGTGGCCATGGGTGGTGGCCAATGACGATGCCGATGCCACGCCGGCGCTGGTCGAGCCGCTGCCGGAATACGTGGCCTTGGCCGGATTGCGCGGCGGAGTCTTGACCAGCGTGCCTTCGAGCAGTTCTTCCCTGTCAGTCGGCTGGCGCTCAATGTTGAGATACATCTTGGTCCACTTCGTACGCTTCAGCGGCCATTCGTTCTCGTAACGGAAGGGATAGGGTTTCTTGCTGCCGCCGGTGCGGATTTCCAGTTTGACCGGCGGGTCTTTCATGATGCCGGTGTCGATGCCCTTCAGCCAGTAATCAAACCAGCGCAGCTGGTCGGTGCGACCTTCTTCCGAATGATAGGGATGGAAATGAGAGCCCGTATGGATGCGCAGCTTCTTGTGTTTGGATGCGGCATTCATGAAGCCTTCGGTATTGCCGCGCAGATGCATCGAGAACCCGCCCCAGTTACCCACGGAGTACACGGGAACCTTGATCTTGTCCCACTGCGCGCTGTTCGAGCGCCAGTATTGCGAATCGAGATCGTTACGCATGTAGTTCCACATCATGTCGTTGTGGAAGGCATCGGGGTTGTAGCTGCGCGGCTTGCCGAGCAGATGATGGGCGGTATGCGTCAGCCACCAGTTGCCGATGAAGCCCAATGCAAAAATGCCGCCGTGGTAGGCCTGGTCGCGATACTGATCCGCGCGACCTTCCCACGGCATGATGCATTTCAGCGAAGGCGGCTGCATATTGGCGGCGCGCCATTGCGATGACGCATGATAGGAAATGCCCGACATGCCGACGTTGCCCGAGCACCAGGGCTGTTTGGCCAACCATTCGATGGCGTCATAGGTGTCGAGCGCTTCCTGATGGGAGCTCGGCTCGGATTTTCCCGGCGAACGGCCGGCGCCGCGGGAATCCAAACGAACGCAGGCATAACCGCGCGGACACCACCACAGCGGATTGACCGTTTCCCAACACATATAGGGATTGGCTTTTTCCTCAAGATCGGCCGGCGGACTCCAGACCTTGTCCTTCTGATAGACGCTGGTATTGAACAGCACCGGCACCTTGTCCTTGAAATTCGGACGGAAAATATCGGCATACAGCAACGTGCCGTCGCGCATCGGGATCTGCACGTTTTTTTCAACGACGAGCTTCATCTTGCGCGGCTGCGATACCTTGTGTTTTTTGCTGCTCATTTGCGAAGTGCTCCTGTATTGTCAGTCTGAATTCAAATCGGCAAGGCTGCGTTCTATTCGGCGACCACGCCGGCGGCACGGGCCACCTTGGTCCAGCGCTCGATTTCGGTGCGGTTGTAACGGTCATATTCTTCCGGTGTATTGCCGACGGGCTCCGCACCCTGGCTCGACAATCCGCTGCGCACGGCGGGATCGGCGAGCGCCTTTACCACCGAGGCGTTCAGGCGGTCGATAACCGGGCGCGGCGTTTTTGCGGGGGCAAACATGCCGAAGCCGCTGGAGACGATGAAGTCCTTATAGCCCTGCTCGATCATCGTCGGTACATCCGGCGCGGCCGGGGAACGTTTGACGCTGGCCTGAGCGATCATGCGCAACCGCCCGGCACGGACAAACTCGATGAACGCCGGCAATGCCGCAAAAATCATCTGCGCCTGACCCGACACCACATCCATTGTTGCCGGACCGACGCCCTTGTAAGGGACATGCAGCATTTTCACGCCCGAGGCATGGGACAGCATTTCAATGGCAAGATGGGTCGAGGTGCCATGACCGGGCGTTGCATAAGCCAGCTGGCCGGGACGCGCCTTGGCGAGCGCCACCAGTTGCTTGATGTCTTTCACCGGCAATGACGGATGCACGACCAGGCCGTTCGGTACATCAGCCACCAGCGTGACCGGCGCAAAATCATTGATCGAGTCGTAAGGCAGTGATTTGCGCACACCGGGATTGATGACATGCGCCGCCGAGACCATGACTATGGTGTAACCGTCTGGAGGCGACTTCACCGCCATCGCCGTTCCCAAGGTGCTGCCGGCGCCGCCGCGGTTGTCGATCAGGATCTGTTGACCCAGCTCCTGAGTCATTTTCGGTGCGATGGCGCGCGCAATGATGTCGGTATTACCCCCCGGCGCAAACGGCACGATCAGCCGGATCGGACGGGTCGGCCAATTCTGGGCATGACTCAGGCCAGCCGCCGCCAATCCGGCGGCAACAACGACGGCACAGCACAAGCGGTGCTTGATCATCTTCTCCTCCATTCGTGAAATGAGTACGGGCGCCTGGATATTTTTATGGTCGCGCCGTACTGTCCGGCCAGTGTAATCCCGCAGGACGCCTTGCATGATATTCCGTCCAGCATATGACCGCCGCTTTGATGCCGCGCGAATGCACCCTGGCGGTGCGATGTTTGCGCTGTATCAAAACCCACGCAATCCCTCTGCAGTAAGGTGTCCTCGTGAGCAGACAACCCGCTCCTCATCTCAACGGAGGTTCCTCATGATCAAGGAAGTCAGCGGCGATCTGCTGCTCAGCAAAGCCCAGGTAATCGCCCATGGCGTTGCCCCCAATGACCCCTTCCATACCGGCCTGGCGCTGCTCCTGCGCGAACAGTGGCCGGCGATGTACAAGGACTTCCGCCACTATTGCCAGTCCAAACACCCCAAAGCGGGAACGCTGTGGGCCTGGATGGGCGCGGACGGCAAACGCGTGGTCAGCCTGTTCACCCAGGACGCGATTGAAGGCCACCACGGCGGCACCCCGGGTCCGGCGACAGTACAGCATGTCGGACACGCCCTGCGCGAACTGGCCAAGCTGGCGGAAACGGAAAAATTCACCAGTATTGCGCTGCCGCGCATTGCCACCGGTATCGGACGTCTGGCCTGGAGCGACGTCAAGCCGCTGCTCAATCAGCATCTCGGCTCGCTGAAAATCCCGGTTCTGGTCTACACGACTTACCACGCAGGACAACAGGCCAGCGAAGGGCTCTGAGGCAGGATCGCGGCGCGGGCGCACCGCGCCGCCTCTGGTAATATCTCCGCTCCAAACAGCGGCGACCGACCGGAGGAGCAGACCATGATTTACGAAGTGCGCACGTACGACATCAAACCCAAATCCCTTGGTGAAGTCGAAAAACGTTTCGGCGAAGCCTACGAATTCCGCAAGACGCTGTCGCCGCTGGCTGCCTTCTGGCATACCGAGATCGGCCCGTTGAACCAGATCATCCACGTCTGGCCATACAAGGATATCGCCGAGCGCGACCGCATCCGCGCGGAAGCTGTTGCATCGGGCAACTGGCCGCCGAAAATCGGCGAGTTCATCGTCAACATGCGCTCGGAGATTTTCATCCCGTTCAAGTTCTCGCCGGAGATCAAGCCGGGCAAGATGGGCCCTTATTTTGAAATGCGGACCTACACCTTCGCACCCGGCGAACTGGGCAAGATCCAGAAAGTCTGGGAAAAGGCACTGCCCGAACGCCAGAAAATCAGCCCGCTGGTCGGCATCTGGTATTCCGAGCTTGGCGGCCTGAACCGCTTCACCCACATCTGGGCCTATCCCTCGCTCGACGCCCGCAACGAAACCCGCGAAAAAGCATCAGCCACCGGCGCCTGGCCGCCTTCGGCCTATGCCAAGCGCGAAAACATGCCCGATGCATTGCTGGTCGCGCAGGAGAACAAGATCGTCATGCCGTCGGCGTTCTCGCCCCTGCAGTAAAGCGCTGCATTAACACCGGGAGCGGCGCGTGCCCATCGGCAAGCTTGATCATTATTCGATCCGCACGCTGGATATCGAGGCGTCGCGCCGCTTTTATACTGAAGTAATGGGCTTCAACGCCGGGTTTCGCCCGCCGTTCAAATTCCCCGGCGTCTGGCTTTATAACGGCGCACAGTATCCGGAAACAACCGGTGTCGTGCACATCATCGGCATTGATCCGAACGATCCGCAGGGTCTCAAGGATTATCTCGGCGACCGCGATGTAGCGTCGCTACAGGGCACCGGCACCGTTGATCACATGGCATTCACCGCCACCGGCCTTGCCGACATGCGTCTGCGCCTGAACAGTCACGGCGTCGGCTTCCGCGAGCGCACCGTTCCCTCGCTCGGCATTCACCAGGTGTTCTTCGAAGACCCCAGCGGCGTCACCATCGAACTGAACTACCCCGCTGCAGAAGCTGCTGCGGCAGCCTGACCGGATGCCTGCCTCACCGCGCGCCCTGGTCATCGGCGGTTCGCTGGGCGGCCTGTTTGCCGCCAACCTGCTGCACCGTCAAGGCTGGGATGTACAGATCTACGAAAAATCCACCGAGCCTTTAGCCGGGCGCGGGGCCGGCATCATCACCCACCCCGATCTGTTCGCCGCACTGGAACGCATCGGCATTCCGATTGACGAATCCATCGGCGTCGATATCGAGGGTCGTGTGGCCTTTGACCGCGACGGTACCGCACTGGGCACACTGGATATCCGGCAATGCCTCACCACCTGGGGACGACTGCACACGCTGCTGCTCGGCGCCTTCCCCGCTGCGCGTTATCACCTCGGCCATGCCTGCGCCGGGGTGGAGCAGGATGCCGGCAGCGTCACCGCCGTATTCCGCAATGGCAGCACAGCCCGCGGCGACCTGCTGATCGGCGCGGACGGCATCCGTTCCGCCCTGCGTGCACAGCTCGCGCCGGAATCACGCCCCGACTATGCCGGCTATATCGCGTGGCGCGGACTGGTTGAGGAAGGCGCGCTGTCGCCGGAAACGCATCGCGACCTCTTTCCGAAATTCGCCTTCAGCCTGGCGCCGCGCGAGCACATGCTCGGTTATCCGGTGGCGGGCTTCGACAATTCGACGCGCGCCGGAGAACGCTGTTTCAATTTTGTCTGGTACCGCCCGACGCACATCGACCGCGAACTGCCACAACTGTGCACCGACATCCACGGCAAACGGCATGACCTGTCGATTCCGCCGCCACTGCTGCGCCCGGCAGTCATCGATGCCATGCGCCGGTCAGCGCGCGACGAACTGTCGCCGCAGTTCGCGGAAGTCGTCGCCAAAACCCGCCAGCCCTTTTTCCAGGCGATTTTCGATCTGGAGTCGACAGTCATGCACCACGACCGCGTTGCACTGCTGGGCGATGCGGCTTTCGTCGCACGGCCGCACTGCGGCATGGGTGTTTCCAAAGCCGCCGGCGACGCACTGGCCCTGTCTGCACTACTGAACAAGCACGACAATGATCCTTTGCGCGCCTTACCGGTTTATTCAACCGAACGCGTACGCTTCGGCAAGGCCGTGGTCGCCCATGCCCGTGAACTGGGTTCCTATCTGCAGGCCTGCGACCGCGACGATCCCGGATTTCTTGCGGCTCGCGCCCGCGCAGCGCACCACCACACGCCGCAGGCGGTGATGCGTGACATCGCCGTCACACGCGAGTTCTGAACTTCGGCATAGAATCAGCAGTATCGATCCCGTGCGACTGGAGCCGTCATGATGACCGTCACACCCGCCTATGCCGCCGTGCTGGGCCTGATCTTCGTGGCACTGAGCGTGCGCACCATCCGCATGCGAAGGCGCCACCGCGTAGCCGTCGGTGACGGCGGCAATGCCGAGCTGCGGCGCGCGATGCGCGTGCACGCCAATTTTGCGGAGTATGTCCCGCTCGCACTGCTGCTGATATTTTTCGTGGAACACGACGGCACCGGAACCCTGCTGGTCCATGCATTGGGCATCGCGCTGCTCTCCGGCCGTCTGCTGCACGCCTGGGGTGTCAGTCAGGAACGCGAAAACTTCCGTTACCGCGTCAGCGGCATGGCTCTCACTTTCGGCACTCTCTTCACCGCGGCACTGGCAATTTTCATCGCACGCCTGGGCTGAAGTTCAGCGGCGGAATTCCCGGGGATTGAGGCGGGCGATATCGGCCTCGACCTGCTCGCGGCTGCGCTCGTAGACAATTTCGCGCCCCATCACCGTGCCGGCATAGGCCATGCCATTACGGGTCGGCGTCAGCTCGCACTTGACGCTGTGCACGCCGCTGCCAAGCACCACCTGGATCGACGACGGACGCTTGTCGAACACCACAACGTCCATCAGCTGTTTGGTTTCAGTGACGCGCACCTTGATGGTTTCGTTGATCAATGCGGCATCCCCGTCAGTCGGTTGCGGGACCCGGGAAATCCGGACCCCGCTTTCATCATCGCACGACTTTGCGGGCAATCACCACATTGTCGTAAACCAGGTTCGACGACCAGATCCAGCGTGCGCCCTCGAAAAACTCGGGGTAGCGCGTATAGGCGGTCAGCGTGGTCACACCGATTTCCTCATCGGTGTATTCATAGGCCCGCGGCCAGCCGGTATCGTTAAAGGTCTTCGACTGCCAGTTTTTCGGGTAGCTGTAATGCACCATATAGCAGTTGTCCCGGCATTCCGGCT
>JBILYA010000244.1:0-4086 GCA_044378065.1 Burkholderiales bacterium
CGAATTCGCCGGCCGCGACCCGCGCCACGAAATGCTCGCGCGCGCCCTGCAGGATGACTGCTGGGACGCGGTGATGGTGGCCTTCCACATGCTCAACCAGAATGCGCGCCAGCATGTGTTCCCGGCAACACAGGCAAAAAACGTCGGCACCATGCTGATGTTCGCCGTTCGCGCCATCTTCAGCACGCCGGGCCGGTTGCAGGACGACATCCGGGAACTGGTACGTGAATGCCGCCTGCCGAAATGGCTCGGTGATAAAAAACAGCCGCTGGATTTCCTACTCGAAAACGAAGGCGCGGCAAAAGATATCATCGAAGCCGCCTACCGTTATGCCCGTCACGAACCCGGCGCGCATGTCACGCTGTTCGGCACCGGCAACCCTGATCACATTGAACCGAACATCCGCGCCATCCTGCAGCCGCCACTGCGCGAAACCGACCGCCAAAAAATCGCCGACCTGTTCGGCAACCTGGTCGGCGTGGGTCTGGACGAAGTCAGCCCGCTGCGCTGAGCGCGCAGCAATACCAAAAACAGAAAATCAGTGGGCTTTGCCGGTCTGCGGCAGGACCGGATCTTCGAGCTGCAGGCTGAATTTCACCGCACCCGGCCAGTCGACCCGTTCAATCGTCAGATTGTTGTTGCGGGCCCAGAAACGCGCGGTTTCCTCGGTCATCAGCATGCGCACCAGACGCCAGCGCGGCTTGCCGAATTTGTCCTTCTCCTGCATGCGCCACTTGTAGAGGGTTTCCATGAAGCCTCCCGTTGGGACCGGATGCCTGACATCCGTGGCCGGCCATCTTAGCGCCGTACGCAGCGTACGGCCAGTGAGCGGAAAAACGGGCTTATTGCACGGACTTACTGCAGGAAAACCAGACCCCAGACTGCGGCCAGCAGCAGCAATGACACCAGCACCGCGGCGCTGCCCATGTCCTTGGCCTGTTTGGCCAGCACATGGTCTTCAATCGACACCCGATCCGTCACCGCTTCGATTGCCGAATTCAGCAGTTCGACAATCAGCACCAGCAGCACGCTGCCGATCAGCAGCGCCTTGGCGATGCCGGATACCGGCGACAGCAGCGCAACCGGAATCAACACCACCGCAAGCAGGACTTCCTGGCGGAATGCATCCTCGCCGCGATAAGCCGCGATCAACCCTTCGATCGAATAAAAAAAGGCCCGCCGCAGCCGCTCAAATCCGGTTTTGCCCTTGTGCGGGCTGATCGTCTGCGCCACCGTGATTTCTTTTTCCATATCGGCGGCGATGCGGCGAGCGGCGTTACTCAGCCTTGATGCCGGCTGTGTCAATCACGGTTTTCCAACGCGTCATCTCGTCGGCAACATACTTCGCAAATTCCGGCTGCGGCATTTTGTAAATCTGCAAACCCTGTTTGGTCAGCCGGCTATCGACGCCGGTCGATGCCAGCGCCCCGGTCAACGCCTGGTGCAGCTTCGCAACCACCGGTTTTGGCGTCGCCGAGGGAACCCACACGCCATACCAGGTGGTGTATTCAAACCCCGTCAAACCCGCCTCGTGCAGCGTCGGTACGTCAGGCGCCTGCGCCGATCGCGTATTTGCGCTGACACCCAGCGCACGAATCTTGCCGCCGGCAATATGCGGCAGCACGCTGGCGGCATTGGTCATCAGCAGTTGCACCTCGCCGCTGAGCACCGCGGTCGTCGCCAGACCGGCGCTCTTGTAGGGAATGTGCTGCATCTTCAGCTTCGCCGTATAGAGGAACAGCTCGCTGCCGAGATGCGTCGCACTGCCGATGCCGGCCGAGCCGTAAGCGAGCTGGCCCGGTTTTGCTTTCACCAGCGCCAGCAGTTCCTGCAGCGATTTCGCCGGCACACTGGCATTCACCGCCAGCATGCTGGGCTGGCTGGCGAGCATGGTGATACCGGTGAAATCCTTTTGTGCGTCGAAGCCGCTGTTTTTGTACAACGACGGTGATATCGCAAATGAAGAACTTGAAACCAGGAGCGTATAACCGTCGCCCGGTGTTTTCGCGACGATGGCGGTGCCGACAATACTGCCGGCGCCGGGACGGTTGTCGACGACCACCGGTTTACCCCAGTAGTCCGACAAACCCTGCGCAACGATACGGCCGACAATATCACTGCCGCCGCCGGGGGCCAGCGGAATGACCATGCGTACCGGCTTGTTCGGGAAATCTTCCGCGGCATGAACTCCCGCGGTCATTACACACAGCAGCGCGCTTGCCGCAACAGCAGTCAGATGGGAATTCAAAGCAATATGCCGTTTCAGGTGAAAGATCGACGATAGAGGCGCAATATTACAAAGAGATTACAAACACCCCTTTTGCACCGCTATCCGTCCGGATTAACGCAAATCAGCTGCCGACCACACCGCCGTCGTCCCTGCGAATCACGATCGTCGCCGAACGCGGCCGTCCGCCGGCTGCACCGTCCGGCCAGGAACTGACGGCCTTGGGGTTCTTCGGGTCATTGCGCTCGGATGACGTTTCACCGGGATGCTGGATGTTGACGAACATGGTGCGTGAATCCGGCGTCATCACCACACCGGTGATTTCGCAGCCGGCAGGGCCGGTCAGAAAGCGTTTGGTCAATCCGCTGCGCACATCCGCAGCAAGCATCATGTTGTTGCCCAACCGCTCGTAAGGTCCCTTGTTGAGCGTGCTGGTCGATACATCCGTCTGGATCCACAACAGGCCGCTGTCATCGAACCACAGGCCATCGGGACTGCCGTAAGCGTCGCCATTGATGTTGCCGCGCCGTGCGGCATCCGCGCTCTGCGGATCGCCGGCAACGGCAAACAGGTCCCACTCGAAGCGCAATCCTGCCGGATCGTTGCCGGTCTCGCGCCAGCGGATGATCTGGCCGAACACATTGGCCGCACGCGGATTCGCGCGATCCGTGCCGGCGCGGTCTTTGGCGCCGCGCTGCGAATTATTGGTCAGCGTGCAGTACACCTCATTGGTCTGCGGATGCACGGCAATCCATTCCGGACGGTCCATCTTGGTGGCACCCGCCGCATCAGCAGCAGCACGCGTCCGAACCAGAACATCGGCCTGATCGGCAAAACCGTTCGCCACCGTCAGCGCACCCTGGCCGTGCACCAGCGGAATCCACTCGCCGCGGCCCTCATCATTGAACTTCGCCACATACAGCGTGCCGTGATCGAGCAGGCTGGCGTTGGCATTGCGGTCGCTGCTGTTGATGCGGTCGCGCGATACGAATTTGTAGATGTATTCAAAAACGCGGTCGTCACCCATGTAAATCACCAGCCGGCCGTCGGCCGCTTTCGCCGGCCAGGCGCCTTCATGACTGAAACGACCAAGGGCCGTACGCTTCACCGGCTGCGACTGCGGGTTGTACGGATCGAACTCGACGACCCAGCCGTGACGGTTCGGCTCATTGGGATGTTTGCCCGCATCAAAACGCTCATCAAATTCGTTCCAGCGATAACCGCGCCCTTTGGCGCTGACGCCGTTGCGCCGGTGGTCCGCGCTCAGCGTGCCGCTGTTGATGAAATAAGTGTCCCAGTTTTCTTCGCAGGTCAGATAAGTGCCCCAGGGCGTGTAACCGTGGGCGCAGTTATTGAAGGTGCCGATGACGTTCATGCCCGTGGCATCGGCCGCGGTTTTCATCAGCGCATGGCCGGCGGCCGGGCCGCCGATGCGCATCGGCGTCTGCGCCCTGATGCGCCGCGCAAACGGCGACGGCCGCACCACTTCCCACTGGCCGCCTTTTTCGCGCACCTCGATCACCGAACAACCGTTTGCGTTCTGTGCCTTGCGCACCTTCTCCGCACTCCAGTTGGCAAAACCGTCGCTGTGCAACAGGCCGTCGTCGGTGTATTCGTGGTTCATCACCAGCAGGCCGGTGTTCGAGCTGGTCGAACCATAGGGCAGCGGAAAGTAATGAATCCCGTCATGGTGCATGCCGGCCTGCAGCGCCTGCTCGGCGGCGGTATTACCCGCGTCCTGACGGAACGCCGGCGAACCGGATGGGTGGCCGACGGAATCGCCCCAGGCGTACAGCACTTTCGCTGTATACCCTTGAGGAACGCGAACCGCGTCAGCCGTAGAGGTTGAAACCGGGGCA
>JBILYA010000245.1:0-4069 GCA_044378065.1 Burkholderiales bacterium
ATTGGTCATTGCCACGGCGACGTTGCCGTTGTGCGCAGTCAGCTCATTCGGCTTGCCCGACAGGCAGCTGTTGGCAAAGGCTTCGAGTTCGGCGCGGAACATGTCGGACTCCGGCAGCTTGATGTCTTCGCGCTTGGCCCAGCCATCCTTGCCGCGCTGAATGTAAAGCACGGAATTGTCGTGCAGCAGGTGCGGGGTGTCCCAGGTGCCGAAGTCGATTTCGTAGTGCATCAGGCCCTTGGAACCGAATACGCGCACCGAGAAAATGCCGGGAGAAGTCCAGCAGGAACCGACGTAACCGATCTTGCCGTCCTTGAAGCGCACCAGCGTCATCGACTGATCGTCAACTTCGGCGCCGACCGGCGACAGCTTGGAGGCCATCGACGATACTTCCTGCACTTCACCGCCGAGCATGTGCAGCACGTCGAACTGGTGAATCGCCAGTTGCGACAGCGGGCCGCCGGGGGCGCGGTCCTTGTACCAGCGCCAGGTCTGCGGCGTCAGTTCCAGCGCGCGTTCGTTGGAAAAGTTGGCTTCCATGAAAGCGACGCGACCGAGTTCGCCGGCATCGATTTTTTCCTTGATGATGCGGATGCCTGCCATCAGGCGTGCGCTGTGGCCAACAGTGACGGTGATGCCGTATTGTTTCTGCAGCGCTTCGATTTTCAGTCCGTCTTCCAGCGTCTGCGAGATCGGCTTTTCGGTGTAAACATGTTTGCCGCCCTTGGCGACGATTTCAGCCATCGGCAGATGCTGCTCGTTCGGTACCGTCAGGATCACGCCCTTGATTTCCGGGTTGGACAGCATGGCCTGCATGTCGGGCACGGCGGGCACGCCCATTTCCTTGGCGAAGGCATCGCGTTTTTCCTGCGAGCGGCTGTAGCCTGCGACAATCTGAACCTTGTCGGATTGTTTGGCGGCGCGGGTCAGGACTTTGGCCCAGCGGCCGAGGCCGACGATACCGACTTTGACGGGGGTGCTCATGGATGCGTGCTCCTCACTGAATATATGAAAGATGGCTGAAAACAGATAAAACGGTGACCCTGCCGGAACTGGCGGCAAGCGAAATTGAGCTTGCTGGCGGCATCAGCTCGTAATATCGTATTACGGTATTACGGTAGGGGTCAACCGGCAAACGACGCAACACCATGAATAACCTGAAAATCGAAAATATTCAAAAGCTTGCGGCGCCTTTGCGGTTGCAGGTTCTCGACGGTTTGCGCCGCGCGATCATCGAAGGACGGTTGGCGCCGGGGGCGCGGCTGACCGAGCGCGAGCTCACTGAAATGATGGGCGTGTCGCGTACGGTGATCCGCGAAGCGTTACGCCAGCTCGAAACCGAAGGGCTGATCGCCAACGTGCCGAACAAGGGACCGGTGGTGCGTGCGCTGTCCCTGGCGGAAGCGAAAGATTTGTACACCATCCGCGCGGTGCTCGAAGGGTTGGCTGCGCGCCTGTTCGTGCAGAACGCCGGCGATGCCGAACTGAAGCGGCTGGCGCAGGCGCTGGATGTAGTGGTCGGCGCCTACGAGCGCGGTGATGCACAGGAAGTGCTGGAAACCAAAAACCGTTTTTATGAAGTGCTGTTCGAAGGCGCAGGCAGCGAGACGCTGTCGTCGATGCTCGGCACCTTGCATGCCCGCATCTGGCGCTGGCGAGCGCTGGGGTTGTCGCATCCGCAGCGTTCCGACAGCCGTTCGCAGGAAAGTATTGCCGGACTGCGCGCGATGCTCGCGGCCATCCGCCAGCGTGATGCCGAGGCCGCTGAGCGGCTGACCCGCGACGAAGCGCACGGTGCAGCAACGGAAGTGATGCGCCTGATTGAACTCGGTGGTGTGACCGGTTAACCGTCAGCCGATGATCGCGCTTTCCAATCTCGAGTGGGGCTATTGCGCCGTTGTGCTGGTCGCCAGTTATGCGCTGCGCGGCAGTACCGGCTTCGGCGGATTTGCTGCAATGCCGCTGCTGGCGCTGGTGATCCCGATGAAGGTGCTGGTGCCGGTATGGACGCTGCTGACGATTTCGTCATCAGCGACGCTGTTCGGCAAGGACCGCAAGCATGTGTCCTTCCCGATGATCCTGCGCATTCTGCCGTCGTGCACGCTGGGCATACTGCTCGGTTTGTGGCTGTTCAAGACGCTGGATGCCGCGTGGCTGTCGCGCGGTCTCGGTGCGCTGGTGTCGGGCTACGGATTGCATGCGCTGTGGCAGACCCGGGGTGGCGGTGCGGGTAACCCGCCGCCGCGCGGCATTGCCACCGCGGCGAGTTTTCTCGCCGGCGCCGTCGGCACGATGTTCGGTACCATGGCGAGCCTGTTTTTCGCCATCTACATGGAAGCCATCCGTGTCACCAAGGACCAGTTCCGCGGTACGCTGTCGGCATTGATGATGACGCTCGCGGTGATCCGCGGTCTGGGTTATTACGCGGTCGGCGAATTCGGCCGCGAGTCGCTGCTGCTGTTTGCGACTGCGCTACCGTTCATGCTGACCGGCATCTTTATCGGTGACCGCATACACACGGGGCTCAGCGAAACAGTATTCCGTCGCACGGTTTGCGTGGTGCTTATTCTGAGCGGTATCCCGCTGATGCTGAAATAATCCCGCTTTTTCGGCGAGAGTTACCGTGCGGCGTTACGTGCGTCCTTGTCGGTATACATGCGCTGGTCGGCAACCCGCAGCAGCTGATCCATTTTGTTGCCGTCATCGGGGGCCAGTGCGTACCCGATCGACACGCCGACACGGAGTTCATTGCTGCGGTATTTGACCGGTTTTTCGACCGCCTTGCGGATTTTGGCGAAAAGCTCGCTGATCCTTTCGCGATCAACGTTTTCCATGAACACCAGGAATTCGTCTCCGCCCCACCGGCCTACCGTATCGGCTTCCCGAACGGTTGCACGGATACGGCTGCCCGCACTCTTCAGTGCAAAATCGCCAGCGTGATGACCGTATTCGTCATTAATCTGTTTAAAACGGTCGAGGTCAACGAACATCAGCAGGCAGGTTTTTGACGGATCCCGCCGAAGCCCGGTCATTGCCCGGTCAACACGGTCATCCAGCAGCAACCGGTTAGGCAAACCCGTCAGTGAGTCGAATAACGCCAGCCGCGCGAGCTTGGCGCGCTGCGACAGGACAACCAGCACGCTCCAGCCCAGCGCCAGCGCCAACAGCCAGACCATGCCCTGCAGCAGCAATAGCGTGTTTTTGCCCTCACCGGCTGTCGTGGACCGGACGGCAAGTATCCATTTGCCGCCGGGAATATCGACATCAATCAACTGGACGTTGCTGTCTGCAAATATTTTGGCGTCACCCCAGAACACTTCCCCCTGCAGGCCGAGACCATCGACGCCGCGGATGGCGACCTCCAGGCCATTGGAAGTTTTGTCGGCAAACATGGCCTCAAACAGAGATTTCGAGTCGAATACCGAAGACAGCAATCCCCAGTATTGGCCATTGATGAAGATCGGGACGCGGTAGACAAGTCCTGTGCCGCCCTGAACCAAATTGACGGGGCCGAGTAGCGCAGGTTTGCCGGAATCAATGGTCTTTTTGACGGAGCGCCACTGTTCCGGCACGTCCGGGTAGAACAGCCCCACAGCTCTTTCATTGCCTGCCAGCGGATGAACGAAGGCGACCCGGTGGCCCACCGCAACCGTG
This sequence comes from Burkholderiales bacterium, assembly GCA_044378065.1. GTDB lineage: Bacteria > Pseudomonadota > Gammaproteobacteria > Burkholderiales > SG8-41. The sequence goes on from JBILYA010000245.1 coordinate 3,655, forward strand.
AAGTTCTTGATGTGTTGCGACTCCGCATACATTGCCGCGAGGATGTTTTCGATTTCATCTCGCTCGAGCGTCTTCTGACGAACGATGAGATAACTGCGAAGTCCGCTGGTCAGGTACAGCACCCGGTTGAGCTCGCGGTTCATTTGTGAGCGCAGTGCAGTGCCATGGACAACCAGATCCACTTTGCGCCGGGCGTCCCGCTCGCTGGACTCGAGGTTGACCATCCAGGTCCCGGCGCAGATCACCGCAAAAAATACCAAACATGCAGAAAACCAGTGCAGGGGATTTGTGGTGGTGATGCCGCGGGTAATCCCGATATGTTCTGGTTTGAGGGCGAACCGCATGCGCAGGCTCCGGCAGTGGGGGCGCAGCCGTTTACGCTTTGCCCGATCTGGTCATTCTATGGTTCGAGTGG
>JBILYA010000246.1:0-4061 GCA_044378065.1 Burkholderiales bacterium
GCCGGCGATACGCTCGGCCACGGCAACGCCCTCTTCTTCTGCCTTGTGCGCCAGCATCGGGCCGCGCACGACGTCACCCACCGCCCACACTGTCTGCAGATTGGTTTTGCAGTCGCCATCGACGGCAATGAAACCGCGCTCATCGAGCTTCAGGCCGACGGCATTACCGTTGAGACCCTGCGTGTTCGGCACGCGACCGATGGAGACGATCAGCTTGTCTACGACCAGCGTCTGGGCTGCGCCCGCGCTGTCGATGTATTCCACAGTGACATTTTTCTTCGCACTGATCTTGCCGACCTTGACGTCGGTATGAATGGCCAGACCCTGCTTGGTGAAGACTTTCTGGGCTTCTTTTGCGACCTGCTCGTCAACCGCCCCCAGGAAGGCCGGCAGTGCTTCCAGCACCGTGACTTCAGCGCCGAGGCGGCGCCACACGCTGCCCATTTCCAGACCGATTACGCCGGCACCGATGACACCCAGCTTTTTCGGGGTTTCAGAAATCGCCAGCGCTCCAGCGTTGTCGAGGATCAGCTTGTTGTCGAAAGGCACGTCGGGCAGTGCGCGCGGGTTGGAGCCCGTAGCGATGATGACGTGTTTGGCCGTCAGCACATCAGCGGTTTTTCCCGACACCTGGATCTGCCAGGCACCGGCCGCACCACCGGCAAAAGCACCCTTGCCATGGAAAAACGTGACCTTGTTTTTCTTGAACAGGTAGAGGATACCTTCGTTGTTCTGTTTGACGACCTTGTCCTTGCGCTTGAGCATCTGGCCGACGTCCATGGCCAGGCCTTTGACCTGGATGCCGTGTTCTGCAAACGCGTGGCTTGCATGATCAAAATTTTCAGAGGACTGCAGCAGTGCCTTCGACGGAATGCAGCCGACGTTGGTGCAGGTGCCGCCGGGCGCAGGTTTGCCCTCAGGGGTGCTCCACTCGTCGATGCAGGCAACCTGCATGCCGAGCTGCGCAGCACGGATCGCTGCAATGTATCCGCCGGGACCGGCGCCGATGACTACGACGTCAAATGATTTGGCCATGATCGGTAAACCGTCTGTAAATATAGGGTTTGAAAACGTGAACGGCGGCCGCGCTGTTACGCCGCACCGCCGTGATGCCTTTGAAAATCAGATATCGAGCAGCAGACGCGCCGGATCTTCCAGCGCTTCCTTCATCGCCACCAGTGCCAGCACCGCTTCGCGACCATCAATGATGCGGTGATCATAGGACAGTGCAAGGTAGTTCATCGGCCGGATCACGACCTGGCCGTTTTCCGCCACCGGACGGTCCTTGGTCGCATGCACGCCAAGGATCGCGCTCTGCGGCGGATTGATGATCGGCGTCGACAGCATCGAACCGAAGGTGCCGCCGTTGGAAATCGAGAAAGTACCGCCGGTGAGTTCTTCAATGGTCAGCTTGCCGTCCTGGGCGCGCTTGCCGAACTCAGCAATCTGCTTCTCGATATCGGCGAGGCTCATCTGGTCGCAATTGCGCAGGATGGGCACCACCAGACCGCGAGGGCTGCCCACGGCAATGCCGATGTCAAAGTAACCGTGATAGACGATATCGTTGCCATCGACGGATGCATTCACCACCGGATATTTCTTCAGCGCGTGAACAGCGGCTTTAACGAAGAACGACATGAAACCCAGTTTGACGCCGTGCTCCTTCTCGAACTTGTCCTTGTACTTGGCGCGCATGTCCATCACCGGCTGCATATTGACCTCGTTGAACGTGGTCAGAATGGCTGCGGTGGATTGCGACTGCACCAGGCGCTCGGCAATACGTGCGCGCAGGCGGGACATCGGCACGCGCTGCTCAGGTCGATCACCCAGATCACCCATGTCGACTGCAGGCATTGCACGCGCCGGTGCCGGAGCTGCTGCGGGGGCTTTGCTGCCGCCCTGCGCGGCCTGGATGACGTCACCCTTGGTGACACGACCGCCGCGGCCGGTGCCACTGAGGGTGCCGGTATCAATATTCTTTTCGGCGGCCATTTTTTGCGCTGAAGGCATTGCCGGCGAAGCCGCTGCGGCTTTCGCCGGTGCAGCCGCCGGTGCCGCTGCTGCGGCAGGCGCTGCCTCGGCCTTGCCCGCTTCGGGCTTGGCTTCGGTATCGATAGTGGCGATGATTTCGTTGCTGGTGACCGTACCGCCGTCGGCTTTAACGATCTTCACCAACACACCGGCCTGCGGCGCCGGGGTTTCGAGCACGACCTTGTCGGTCTCGATATCCACCAGGTTTTCGTCACGTTTGACGTATTCACCAGTCTTCTTGTGCCACGACACGAGGGTCGCCTCGGCAACGGACTCCGAGAGTTGGGGCACTTTCACATCAACGAGCATGATTACTCCGTAAACCTATGATTTAATTGATTAATTAATGCTCTTCGCCTTCGGCCAGCGGCCGCGGCTTGGACAGCCGTGGCTCGCTGCCACCGGCCATGGTCAACGCCTGGTTCACGAGTTCCTTCTGTTGCTTCTCGTGCAGAGACTTGTAGCCCGCCGCCGGAGATGCCGAAGAATCGCGTCCGGCGTAATACAACTTCTGGTGCGGCAACAGATGACGCATCAGGTAATGCTGGATATGCCGCCATGAACCCTGATTGCGCGGTTCTTCCTGGCACCAGACGATTTCCTTGGCGTTTTTATAGCGCACGATCTGCGCACGGAATTCCTCGTGTGCGAACGGATAGATCTGCGCAATGCGCACCAGAGGCAGATTGGGGATGGCACGCGTGCGACGCTCGTTGCGCAGGTCGTAATAAACCTTGCCGCTGCAGAAAATGACGCGTTCGACCTTTTCCGGATCGATTTCGCGTGAATCCCAATCCTCGTTGACCGGATTGAATTTGTCGTTGGCGAACTCTTCCAGCGGCGATACCGATTCCTTGTGGCGCAGCAGACTTTTCGGCGAAAAGATGATCAGCGGCTTGCGATGCGGGCGGATCATCTGACGGCGCAGCAGGTAATACATCTGCACCGGCGTCGCCGGCACGCAGACCTGCATGTTGTAGTCGGCGCAGAGTTGCAGGAAACGCTCGATACGGCCCGAGGAATGTTCCGGACCCGCGCCTTCGTAACCGTGCGGCAGCATCATGGTCAGGCCGCACATGCGTCCCCACTTCACCTCGCCTGAAGCGATGAACTGGTCGATCACCACCTGAGCGCCGTTGACGAAGTCGCCGTACTGCGCTTCCCAGATCACCAGCTCTTTCGGGCCGGAGGTCGAGTAACCGTATTCAAAACCGAGCACCGCTTCTTCCGACAGCACCGAATCGATGACGACAAAGTCACCCTGGTTCGGCGCCAGGTGCTGCAGCGGCATATAGGTGCCCTGATCGCCGCGTTCGCGATTCTGATCGTGAAGCACCGCGTGGCGGTGGAAGAACGTGCCGCGACCTGAATCCTGACCTGACAGTCGCACTGAAAAACCTTCGGTAAGCAGCGAAGCATAAGCCAGCGTTTCCGCCATGCCCCAGTCCAGCGGCAGCTTGCCCTCCGCCATCAGGCGGCGGTCCTGCATGATTTTTTCGACGCGCGGGTGCAGCTTGAAATTCGCCGGCACCTCACAAACCTTGCGCGCGAGCTCCTGCAGCTTGTCCAGCGGCATGCGGGTGTCGTCGTTCTGGTTCCACTTGGTGCCTTTGTACAGGCTCCAGTCGGTTTCAAACGGCGGCTTGTAGTTCGAAAGGATCGTTTTATTGGTGTGATAACCATGATCCAGCGCATCACGGAATTCCGCCACCATCTTGTCTGCATCGGCTTCGGCGATAACACCTTCCTTCATCAAACGATCCGCATAAACCTTGCGCGGCGTCGGATGGGAATGGATCCGGCGATACATCAGCGGCTGGGTCACCATCGGCTCATCCTGCTCGTTATGGCCGAGTCGGCGATAGCAGATCAGGTCCAGCACAACGTCTTTCCTGAATTTCTTGCGGTATTCGAGCGCGATATCGGTGGCGAAACACACCGCCTCCGGATCATCACCATTGACATGGAAAATCGGCACTTCAAGCATCTTGGCCACATCAGAGCAATACAGCGTCGAGCGCGAATCACGC
>JBILYA010000247.1:0-4058 GCA_044378065.1 Burkholderiales bacterium
AATATAGGTTGCCGCACGCAGATAGTGACCCGCGGCCGACATCACGAAGTTGTCCTTCATCGCCGCTTCGGCCATCGCTTCGATGCGCTGCGCCTCTTTTTCCCACTCCGCGCCCCAGGCCTCGTTGTCACCGACCCTGCCCTTGAGACGGCGACCGACCCGGTCGACTTCGCTGATCGCCGAACCACCCCAGCGCGCCATTTCAATGGCAATCATCATGCCCTGCGACCACATGAAGCTTTCGGGGAAATACAGAAAACCGGCTTTCATGATGCACACTCCTCCAAAGGTGAACTGGGAAACTGCACTGCTGCTCGACGCGTACCGCGATACGGTTTTCAGACACGGGAGACCCGTGGCTGATTTCCGTTTGTTATTTCTCCGTACCGGCCAGACCGATCTGCTTCAGCAGTTTTGAATATTTTTCGGTATCGGCCTTGATCCATGCCGCAAATTCCTCGGGCGATCCACCCACGGTTTCGGCACCCTGTCCGGCCATGCGCTCGCGAACTTCCGGCAGCTTCAGCAGTTCATTGATCTCGCGGTTGACCTGACGCAGGATTGCCGGCGGCACACCTTTCGGCATCAGCACGCCATGCCAGATGCTGCTTTCGTAACCTTTGACGGTTTCACCGGCCGTCGGCAGATCGGGCATGCCCTGAATACGCTTCTGGCTCATCACCGCCAGCGCACGCACGCGGCCTGATTTCACATGCGGCATCGCCGCGATCATCGGCCCCGCCATGATCTGCACCTGTCCCGAGATCAGATCGGTCATCGCGGGACCGCCGCCCTTGTAAGGTATATGCACCATATTCAGCCCGGCCATCACATTAAACAGCGCCATTGCCAGATGCGCGGCGCCGCCATTGCCGGAGGACGCGTAATTCAGCGTGCCCGGCTTGGCCTTGGCGAGCGCTACTAGCTCAGCGACATTTTTCGCCGGTAATGCATTTGATACCGTCAACAGCAGCGCGATCGTATTCAATTGGATTACCGGCGAAAAATCCCGCGCCGGATCGTAAGGCAGATTGCGGTACAGCGTCGGATTCACCGACACGCTGGCCGGCAGGCAGAACACCCAGGTGTAACCGTCAGGTGGTGCCTTGGCGCCGATGTCGGTGCCGATGATGGCATTGGCGCCGCTGCGGTTGTCGATGATGATCTGCTGCTTCAGGCGTTCAGCCAGCGGTTGAGAGATCAGCCGCGCTACGGTGTCAGTGCCGCCACCCGGCGGGAAGGGCACGACAAAACGGATCGGGCGGTTGGGATAGCTCTGTGCCTGCACCGGCAGGGTCAACACGGCAACAGCCAGCAACAACAGATAACGGGTGAACATGACAACTCCTCTGCAACAGGCGCAAGCGCCGGCGCTTATTCGGCGGGGATGCCCGCGTCCTTGATGACTTTTGCCCATTTGACGATTTCGGTCTTGATATAGGCGGCAAACTCCGCCGGCGTTCCACCTTCCGGCTCAAAACCCTGGATTTCAAGGCGCTGCCGCGTCGGGCCGGCAAGGATTTTCACCGTGTCGGCGTGCAGGCGCGTGACGATGGCCGGGGGCGTGCGCGCCGGTGCCAGCAGGCCATACCAGGTGGATGCCTCATAACCCTTGACGCCGGATTCGGCAATCGTCGGCAGTTCCGGCATCGCCTGTGAACGTTTCGCGGTAGTTACTGCCACCGGTTTCACTTTTCCGGATTTCACATGCGGCATTGCTGCCGGCATGGTTGCGAACATGATCTGTACTTCACCGGCAATCACCGCGACCAGCGCCGGGCCGCCGCCCTTGAATGGAATATGCACCATGCTGATGCCGGCCAGCGACTTGAGCATTTCACCGGCAAGATGCGAGGAACTGCCAACGCCGGCGGACGGGAAATTGAGCGTACCCGGCTTGGCCTTGGCGTAAGCGATCAGTTCCTTGACGGTTTTGACCGGCATCGACGGATGCGCAACCAGAATGTTCGGCGTCACCGCCACCAGGCTGACCGGCGCAAAATCTTTTACCGGATCGAAGGCCAGCTTCTTGAACAGGCTGACATTGACGGCATTGGGCGCGACATTGCCCATCAGCAGCGTGTAACCGTCCGGCACCGCGCGTGCCGCGAGTTCGGTGCCGATATTGCCGGTCGCGCCGCCGCGGTTATCCACCACGACGTTCTGGCCCAGCGTCACCGTCAGCTGATCGGCCAGCACGCGCCCGACCTGATCCGTGCCGCCGCCCGGCGGATAAGCCACGATCATGCGGATGGGACGTGAAGGATAGGTATCGGCTGCATGAACAACACCCGACATGGCGCAAACCGCTGCCATTACTGCAAAAACCTTGCTCATCATTAATCCTGACTGATTTAACTTGCGGAATTTATTGAGCGAGCGGCAGCGTCACTGCGCGCCCGGTGGCCATTGAATGTTCAATCGCCAGCGTGACTTCAAGATTGAGTCGGGCTTCGCGCGGCGTTGCCAGCGAACAGGCCTTGCCCATCGACAGATGATCCAGCCAGGCCCGGGTTTCGTTGGCGATGGGGCCCCAGAACTCCCCGAGCGCCCAGTCGCCCGGCGTGCCGCTCTGCAGGAACACCATGTTGACGAAATGATCCGGCAGATAGACGTGCGGGATGCCCTTCTCGGTATACATCAGCTGGTCGGTATGGTCATCATCGAGAATCATCACGCCGTCGGTGCCGACCAGCTCAACGCGCGCCGCATGACCGAGCGCCGGATATTTTTCGGGCAGCGCGTAACTGATGCCGAGGTTCATCACTGCGCCGTCGGCATAGGTCAGGATCGCATAGCTGATGTCTTCAACATGATCGTAGCCGGCAGCCTTCAGCACGCCCTTCTGGCCTCGCGCATAAACTTCCACCAGCTTGTTACCCTCGTGGAACCAGTTCATCAGATCAACGTAATAGGTCAGCGCATCCACCACCGGCGTGGCATGCGAATTGCGCTGGAGCATGCCCAACGCCTGCGAGCGCGAATTGAACACCCGCGCCGCACCGCCGGTCAGCGTGCCGAGACGCCCTTGAATAATCTGTTCCTTGGCAATCAGGTAGCGTTCTTTGTAACGGCGGCTGTAACCGACATGCACGCCGACGCCGGACTTCTCGATGGTGCGGATCACCTGATCGGCATCCGCGACCGACAGTGCAATCGGTTTTTCCACCAGTACCGGCTTGCCCAGCGACAGCGCCTTCAGGATCGGCGCGAGATGTTCGCCTTCGCTGGTCGAAACGATGACGGCATTGACATCGGGATGGGCAATGATCGCGTCGTTATCTGAAGAATGAACGGCCGCACCGACTTTTTTTGCCAGCGCTTCTGCTTTTTGGGGGTCCTGATCAGCTGTCGCGATAAAGCGTACTGCGGGATGCCCTGCCGCCAGTTGCGCGCGCAGGCCGCCGATACGGCCGGAACCGATGACGGCCAAACCCAGTGTCTTGCGTTCGATGCTGTTCTCCCCGGGACCGGCCTGTCGAAATGACAGGCGATCTGAATATGTTGGTGTATCGGCTGATCTGCAGCGCTTCAGCGCAGTAGCACCAGAGGCTCCGAGTCTAGCCAAGGGGCGGTAGGCTTACAAGCCGCGCCCCTCTGTGAAAAGTCATTTGTTCAGTGGCGCCAGATCCACCGCCCGCGCCCGCAAGCCGGCATCCCCTCGCAAGGCCGCTTTGGCAATTTTGTGTGTCGGCGTATGCGGCAATTCATCGACAAAGGCAACAAATCGCGGCACTTTCTGCGGTGCCAGACGCGCCCTGCACCAGTCGGCGATCTCCTGCGCACTCACGCTGGCGCCCGGTTTGACGGCGCAGACCACAAAAATTTCGTCTTCACCCAGTTCCGAGGGCACCGCAATGGTGCCGGCCTCGGCGATTGCAGGATGTTCGCCAACTACCCGATCCAGTTCCGCTGCCGCAATGTTCTCTCCGCGCCGGCGGATGATGTCGCGCTTGCGCGAAATGAAATAGAAATAACCGTCGCTGTCGCGTTTGACCAGATCGCCGGTCTTGAACCAGCCTTCATGGAAGGTGTTGGCCGTCTGCCCGGGATCGCGG
>JBILYA010000248.1:0-4057 GCA_044378065.1 Burkholderiales bacterium
CCCTCATGCGCTCATCAAAACGCCCGAACTCCACCGACAGCCGCGCCAGCGAATCCTTGATCACATGGATCTGCTTGCGCGTCTCGACATCCTTCAGCACCGCGCGTGCGGTGTTGAGCACCGCCATCAGCGTGGTCGGCGAGACAATCCACACGCGTTTGGCGCTGGCGTATTCGACGGTCTCGGCATGGTGCGCGTGAATCTCGGCGAACACTGCCTCGGCCGGCACAAACATCACCGCGCCGTCGGAGGTCTCGCCGGGGATGATGTATTTTTTGGAAATGTCATCGACGTGTTTCTTGATGTCATTGCGGAACTGTTTCTGTGCCAGCGCACGGTCGACATCGTTGACACCGGTTTCGAACATGCGGTGGTAGTTCTCCAGCGGGAATTTGGAATCGACCGCGACCATGCCGGTCGGCGCCGGCAGCCGCAGCACGCAGTCGGCGCGCACACCCGTGGACAGCGTGAACTGCATGTCATAGGCATTGGGCGGCAGCACATTGCGCACCAGGCCTTCGAGCTGGACTTCACCGAAGGCGCCGCGGGCACGCTTGTCGCCCAGCAGTTCCTGCAGGCTGACCACGCTGCCGGTCAGGCTTTCGATTTTTTTCTGAGCTTCGTCGATGGTCGCCAGGCGTGTCATCACGCTGACGAAAGTCTCATTGGTTTTCTTGAAACCTTCATCAAGGCGCTCATTGACCTTGCCGGCGATCTCGCCCAGCCGCGCATCGATCTTGGCATTCAGTGATTCGGTAGTGGCTGCCAGACGTTCCAGCATGGCCTCGCGCTGCGTGCCCATTTCCTGGGTCAGCGTCAGGCGCAATGCGTGCAGCACGTCGCGTGTCTGCTTCAGTTCATCGGCGGTGGACGTGCGCTGGCGTTCCCCGGCATCGGCGACTTGCGCGCCCAGCCGGTCGCCCTGCTTGGTCAGGCCGTCGTGCAGGTCGCCGAGCATGGCGCGGTGCTTGTCTTCGAGGGATTGCTGCAGGTCCAGCGTGGCGCGCGCAGCCGAGCGCCCCTGGGTCGCCATCACCACCACGACGACGCCTAGAATAACCAATAAAAACAACAAGATATAAATGATCAGGGATTCGCTCATGAGCCGCTTCCGAAGTTCTAGCCAGTATATCGCCGCCGCCGCATCGCCGGAACGCGATTTACGCCCGGATCTTCGCTCAGGACAGCATGCGCAACACGCGCAGCGGCGCGATACGCAGCACGTGGCGGGTGCCGAGGTGGCCGGCGAGCATCACGCCGAACACGGTGCCGAAAATGCCGATGCCCCACAGCATGGGACTGAAGGTGTAACCGACGTTGATCACGCGCGACGCCAGCGTGTAACCCAACGCATTGGCCCCTGCCGCTGCGATCAGACCGGCCAGCGCGCCGATCACCGCGAACTCAGCGAGGTTGGCCCGCGCCAGCTGGCTGCGGCTCGCACCCATCGTGCGCATGATGGTGGCCTGATACAGCCGTTCATCCTGCGTACTGGCAATCGCGGCATAAAGCACCACCAGACCAGCCAGCAGCGTGAACAGGAAGACAAACTGTACTGCGCGCGACACCTGGGTGATCATGGTCTGCACCTGCCCCAGCACCTGCGCGACGTCGATCAGCAGGAAATTCGGGAATTGTTTGACCAGCGCATTGAGTAATTCGACATTGCCGGGCGGCAGATAAAAGCTGGTGACATAACTCGCCGGGTATTTTTCCAGGAGGCCCGGCGGTGAGACGACAAAGAAATTGACGTTGAAGGAATCCCAGTCCACCTTGCGCAGGCTGGTGATTTCAGCGGTGAACGCGCTCCCCGCCGCATCAAAGGTCAGCTTGTCGCCGACACCGACACCCAGCGCCTTGGCAATGCCGTCTTCCATCGAGAACTGGTCTGTGCGAGGCTTGTTGCCCCACCAGTTGCCGGCAATCAGGCGGTTGTCCTTCTGCATCTGCGTCGCCCAGGACAGATTGAACTCGCGATCCACCAGCCGGCGCGCACGGTCATCGCTGTAATCAGCCGGCGTGACAGTGCGGTCATTGATGCCGATCAGCCGCGCACGTACCATCGGGTGCAGCTCGGGCATTGCCATGCTGCGACCTTCAAAGAATTTTTTCAGGGCCGGAATCTGGTCGGGCTGCACATTGACGATAAAGCGGTTCGGCGCATCCGGCGGCAGGCTGCGCTGCCACAAATCGAGCAGTTCACTGCGGATGATGGTCAGTGTCAGCAGCGCCATCACACCAATGCCCAGCGCCACCACCTGCAACACGCTGGCCATCGGCCGCCGCCGCAGGTTGGCAATACCGAAGCGCCAGGACACGCCGGCTCCACCGATGCGCGACACCAGCGAAATCACGCCCCAGGACAGTAAACCCGCGACCAGCATGGCCCCGGCAAATCCGCCAAACACCATGCCGCCCAACCGCAGGTCGCCCGCCTTCCAGATAATCAGTACGGCAATCACCACCGCGCCCAGGGCATAACCCAGCAGGCCCATGCCGCCCGGTGCGCCGATGTCCCGGCGCAGCACACGCAAGGTCGGCACCCGCGCCAGCGCAACAATCGGTGGCAAGGCAAATCCCAGCAACAATGCGAGACCAGTGACAAAGCCGTGCAGTGCCGGCATCCATCCGGGCTCAGGTAGTTCAACAGTGACCAGACTGCCCAGCCATAGCGCCAGGGCATGCTGGGCGATGAATCCGGCAACACAACCGGCGAGACTTGCCGCAGCGCCAAGCACGACAAACTGCTGCAGATAGAGCCGCACCAGACGCGACTGGCTGGCCCCGTGGCAGCGCATGATCGCGCAGGCATCAAGATGGCGTTGCAGAAAACGTCGCGCTGCCAGCGCAATCGCCACCGCAGCGAGCACCACGCTCAGCAAGGCCGCGAGACTGAGAAATTTCTCGGAGCGCTCCAGCGCGGAGCGGATTTCCGGGCGCGCATCCTCGATACTTTCCACTCGCTGGCCCGGCGCCAGTTTCGGCGTCACCCAGCCGCGGTAATCGGCAATTGCCGCCGGCGCACCTGCGACCAGCACGCGGTATCGGACACGGCTGCCGACCTGGACCAGTTCTGTGGCAGCAACATCCGCGTCGTTCAGCATCACCCGCGGCCCGGCGTTGATGAAGCCGATTGCACTGTCGGGTTCCTGGGTGATGATCTGCGCAACCGGCAGCCTGCTCTTGCCGATTTCAATGACATCACCCACCTGCAACTGCAGGCGGGTCATCAGGCGTTCATCAACCCACACAGTACCGGCCTTGGGGATCTCAGTGGCGCGGCGATCGGTGCCGTTCTGCACATCGGCAATGCGCAGATCACCGCGCAGCGGATAACCGGCGGTGACGACTTTGACTTCGGCAAGCACGTTCTGCCCGCCGCCGGCGGTCATGCTCGGAAAGCGCAGCATGCGCGCAACCTTCAAGCCGCGGCGTTCCGCTTCTGCGGCGAAGCTGGCATCCAATGCACGGTCTCCGGATATCACCAGATCCGCGCCGAGCAGCTGATTGGCCTGGCGGCTCAGCGCCTGATGCACACGGTCAGCAAAAAAACCGACGGTGGTGACACTGGCGACGGCCACCACCACTGCCACAGCCACCAGCGTCAGTTCACCGGCGCGCCAGTCGCGGGCGAGCAGGCGCAGCGCCAGCGCGGCATCCGCAAAAAATCTCATGACTGCAGTTCGCCGACCGCCAGCCGCAAAGCGCGGCCGCAGCGCCGCGACAGTTCCATGTCATGCGTCACCAGAATCAGCGTGGTGCCGCGCTCACGGTTCAGCTCAAACATCAGGTCGATGATCGCCGCACCGGTGGCTTCGTCCAGATTGCCGGTCGGTTCATCGGCCAGCAGCAAGGCCGGCCGTGTTGCAAACGCACGCGCTATTGCCACGCGCTGCTGTTCGCCGCCGGAGAGCTGTTTGGGATAGTGGGTCAGCCGGCAGCCGAGGCCGACACGCTCCAGCAAGGCCTTTGCCGTCGCGGCGGCACCGGACTCGCCCGCCAGCTCCAGCGGCAACATGACGTTTTCCAGTGCTGTCATTGCCGGCAGCAGGTTAAA
>JBILYA010000249.1:0-4016 GCA_044378065.1 Burkholderiales bacterium
TACAGCGAAAGACTGGATGGGTTACGTCGAACTCGGCGCGATCTATTCGCCGAGCAAGGACCTTGATTTTGCACTGGGTATCATCCGCAACAATCGCGATGGCAACACGCAAACAACCCAACTCACGACCGGAATCACCTGGCGCTTCAAGTAACGGACGACCGTACTTTCACGACATCGCGGCAGCACGCAACCGCGACAGATCGCGGATATGAACCCGCTGCCCCTCGACCTTGATCAGCGTGGCAGCGGCGAGCTCATGCAGGATGCGCGAGAAGTGCTCCTGGGTCAGATTCAGGCGCGATGCAATCAGCCCTTTGCGTACCGGCAAGGTGACTGCAACTTCCATCGGGCCCTCCGCCTGCAAAGGCACCTCATGCAGCAGGTAGCAGATCACCCGCTGGGTTCCTGACATCAGCATATAGCTCTTCAGGTCATGGGTGCGACGGTAAATCCTTGACGCCAGCCCCTTGATCACGCGCAGAGCCAGCTCAGGCGTCTCGCCCAGCACTTTGAGCAAATCGGCTCGCGGAACATGCAGCATCTGGGTATCAATGATCGCCTGCGCCGTCACCAGATGGGGTTGATCGGTATACAGCGAGGGCTCCCCGAAACAGGCGCCGGCACCGATCAGATCAAACACCTTCTCATGACCGTTGCCGGCCTGCAGGAGCAGTTTGACCTGTCCCTTTGTCACCAGATGGAGACCGGTACCGGGGTCGCCTTCCCGGCAAATGACATCGCCTCCGGAAAATTCCCGGAGCTCTGCACCCTCCGCCAACCGCCTGCGGACGGATGCATCAAGTCCGGCGAACAGGCCGACGCCGGCCAGCACCTGTGGAACCTGTGTTGCTGCAGCACCCACTGACGGGCTCCCATGTGAATAATTACGAGATTGCAGTATCCCTTCACATGAATGCAGCTCCTTGACGAAGATCAAAGGCGGTTGCGAAGTGCCTCCCCTACAGCAAGGTCTCATTGCCTATTCCATTCGGCATTCGTCCCATTTGGGCGGTTGTTTTGATGTAAATCAATGAAATAAGAACAACGCGACTGTTAATCTGCCCGGGCGAAACAAAAAGAATGAATGACGCAATGCGCATGATCACCTTACCGTCCAAACCGGCCCTGGCCAGGGGCGCGGATTGTGCGCTGCACACAAAATTCCGCTCTACGGTAAATCCCACTGAAAAGCATCACTGCAGCCTGAACTGTGGCTTTCTTAACTCCGCGGAGAACTACTGACATGATCACCCGAAAATTGCTTATTACCGCCGCCAGCCTGGCGGTGACCATTGGCACCGCTCATGCCGATGTCGATGTCAGCGCCGCAGAGGCACTCTCCAAGAAAAGCGGCTGCCTGAAATGCCATGCCGTTGATAAAAAGAAGGATGGACCTTCTTTCAAAGAAACCGCGGCGAAGTACAAGGGCAAGCCTGACGCGGTGGACAAGATCACCAAACACATCACCACCAGCCCGAAAATCAAGGTGGATGGCGTGGAAGAAACCCACGATGCGCTGAAAACCAAGGATGCCAAGGAAATCCGCAACGTAGTCGACTGGATCCTGACCCGCTAATCACAACAATAAAAACATAACCCCGGGAGACAGAACATGATCGGCAAATGGTGGAATAACCTGCAGAACCGTTGCCGGACTTGCTCCCGGGTCACCCTGACCGTAGGGGTCCTGTTAATCGCCCTGGTCGGTGCCGGAGTACTGATGACGGTTGGTGCTGCGGCGATGGCTTACACCAACACCCAGGATTTCTGCATTGGTTGTCATGAAATGAAAGACAACGTTTACGCAGAGTTCAAAGGCACCATCCACGACGTCAACCGCACCGGCGTTCACGTCATCTGTTCCGACTGCCACGTGCCTCGCGAACCGATTCCGCTGATCCTGCGCAAGATGCGCGCGACCTTTGAACTGGTCGGCCACTTCCAGGGCGTGATCGATACCAAAGAAAAATTTGAAGCCCATCGCACCAAGCTCGCGCACCGCGTCTGGGATCGCATGCTGGAAACCGATTCACTGGAGTGCCGCAACTGCCACAAGCGCGAATCGATGAGCAGCGAACTGCAGTCTGAAAAAGCCCGCAACCGTCATGCCAAGGCGCAAAAGGAAGGCATGACCTGCATCGAATGTCACTTCGGCATCGCGCACAAGGAACCCGACGGCCCCACGCCGCAGGAACTGAAAGCCGCGAAGCTCGAGAAAAAATAAAACCGGGCCGCACATCAGAACAAGGGAGATAACCAGATGAATAAAAGCAAACCGTTACTTGTTCTGATGCGCAGCCTGGCTGCCGGGTTATGCCTGTTCGCGATGGCACAAACGGCGCTGGCGCAGGATGCCGCAAAAGCCCCGCGCAAGGATCTCGTCCTCAAGGGCGATGCCGTCTGTACCCGTTGCCACGGCGTTGATGAAGAATTTCCGGTGCTGGCCATCGGCCAGACCAAACACGGCACCGTTGCAGACAAACGCACCCCCACCTGCACAAGCTGCCACGGGACCAGCGAAACGCATATCAACCGCCCGGCTGGCGTCAGCGAACGCCCGAAACCCACGGTTGTTTTCAACAAAAAGGGCAGCACACAGCCCGAAGCACAGAACCAGGCCTGCCTGAACTGCCATCAGGGTGGTAAGCGCACCCACTGGCAGACCAGCCTGCACGCCAGCCGCGACACCACCTGCGTCTCATGCCACCAGGTCCATACCGGGCATGACAAGGTTCGCGACAAAAAAGACCAGGCGCAAGTCTGCTACACCTGCCACAAGGAACAGCGTGCCCAGAATCAGCGCCCATCACGCCACCCGATTCCCGAAGGCAAAGTGACCTGCTCCGACTGCCACAACCCCCATGGCTCGGCCGGAACGAAGAACATGGTCAGGGATAGCGTCAACGAGACCTGCTACACCTGCCACATGGAAAAACGCGGCCCCTTCGTGCGCAGCCACCAGCCGGTGCAGGAAGACTGCACGATTTGCCACAACCCTCACGGCACGACCACACCCAACCTGCTGAAAGCGCGGCCGCCCTTCCTGTGTCAGGAATGCCATGAACCGACCGGTCACCGCGGCAATCCGGGCGCATTCACAACCGGGGCGCCGACCGGAACCACCGCATCAAACCTACTGGCCCGCGGTTGCGTGAACTGCCACACCAACATCCATGGCACGAACAACCCGACCAGCGCCAGTGGCGGACGTTCGCTGCGTCGCTGATCAAAGAAAGGGAGCCATCATGAACAAACATGCACGCCTCACCTTGAAGATCACCGCAATTGCGGCTGCCGTCGCAGCTGCCTGCGGGCCGGCCTGGGCCGCCGATGACGATGAAGTCAAGGCTTTGACCAAGCCGCAAAGCAATATCGAGTTCGGCATCGGTTACACCAGCAACGACAGCAAACGTTTCGGCCAATACAACGGATTCAATCAGGACGGCGCTTACGGCCTGCTGGGCGGCAATCTGATCAAGCGCGACGACGAAACCGGAACCTGGATGTCGCTCAGCGGCAGCAATATCGGCCTGGATACCCAGCAACTTCGTTTCGAACACAACCGTCAGGGCGACTGGGGCTACTACCTCGAATACGACGAAACGCCGCGCTTCAATCCCTACACGGTAAACACCGGCCTCAGCGGAATCGGCTCATCGGTGCAGACTATCAACGGCGTCGGCCGTCGTAATGTCGACCTTGATACGGTCAGAGAGACCATCACACTGGGGTTCAGCAAGATCATGGATGGTGGCCTGGACTTTCAGGCGCGCTTCAGGAATGAAGAAAAAGACGGTTCGCGGCAATGGGGACAGGGCGGCGCGCCGGTCAACTTCCTCACCGAGCCGATCAACCAGACGACCAGCCAGCTTGACCTCATTCTCGGTTACACCGGACAAAAACTGCAGCTGACCGGCGGGTATTACGGCACCCTGTTCAATAATCACAACGCCTTCCTCAGCATCCCGGGAAGTCCGGTATTCACACAGATGGCCTTGCCGCCGGGGAGCCAG
>JBILYA010000250.1:0-3986 GCA_044378065.1 Burkholderiales bacterium
CGCGTGGTAATCCCAGATCGCTCCCCAGGCGATGCAGGCGGCAAAGCGCGGTTCCATTGATGCCATGCGCGGCGCGTAATAGCCGCCGAGGCTGATGGCGACCACGCCGATTTTCTTGGCATTGACATCATCGCGTTTCTCCAGCCAGTCTACGCATGCAGATCCGGCGACTTCGTAGTCGTGGCGCAGGTATTGGCCGCGGAAGCGAATGGCTTCGCCGGTACCGGGGCCGTCCATCACCAGCACCGAAATGCCGCGTTTGATCAGGTCGGGCACGCCGCGCACATACTGGATTTCCTTGGTGACGTCGAGGCCGTCGAAATACACCACGCAGGGCGATTTCTTCGATTTGGCATTCTGCGCGTGCACAAAATAACCGGGGATGGGGCCAGCTGCGGTCGGAATCTCGACAATCTCGATCTTGACGTCGGTCAGTGCGACATGGCGATGGAAGCAGTCAACGCCTTTTTTGTAGGCAGCCAGCGCGATGTCGTCCTTCGGCGTGCGGAAACGCTCGGCCATCTGATAGTAGTTGCAGGCGCGCAGATAGGCGTGGGCAGCGGATGTTGCATGTTTCGAGGCTTCAAAACGCTCGGCATGCGCGCGCACCTTGTCGGCAACGTTGACGCAGGCATGGAACCAGGCCTCGTCGTCTTCCGGATCCTTGTCTTTGAGCTGTATGCCGATCTTGTGCAGTTCGCTGATTTCCGAGCCGCCGTACGGCGCGGAACTCATCATGTTGATGAATGCCGACGACCACCGGTAGTTGCCGGGGAAGTACATGAAATAGGTGGATTCCTTCTTCACGGTCATGACGGTTCCTTATTGTTTCGGGATGTTGGCGACGCGGGCGATTTTTGCCCATTTTTCGGTTTCGGCCTTGATGAAGTCGGCGTAGGCAGTGGTAATGATGCCGCTGGCCTCATGCCCCTGCCCGGAATAAAGGGCCTTTGCTTCCGGTGTGGCGAGCTGTTTCGAGACCACCTCGGCGATGCGGTTGACTACTGCTGCGGGTGTACCGGCAGGCGCCAGCACGCCGTTCCAGTTATAGCTTTCGAAATCCTTGATGCCCTGCTCGGCGATGGTCGGGACATTAGGCAGCAACGGAGAACGTTCCCGCGACGTCGCACCGAGGCAGCGCAGTTTGCCGGCGTTGACATGCGGTGTGGCGATGGCGAACTGGTTGATCGCCAGCTCGATGTTGCCGGCGATCAGGTCGATGGTGTACTGGGCAGCGCCCTTGTACGGGATGTGGTTGAGTTTGACGCCGGCCTGGAAGGCAAACAATTCGGTGGCGAAATGACCGACAGTGCCGACGCCCGGCGAACCGTAGTTGATCTTGCCGGGCTGCGCCTTGGCCAGCGCGACGAATTCCTTGACGTTGCGTGCGGGCAGGCTCGGGTGCAGACAGACACAGCTCGCACTGCGCGCGATCAGGACGATGGGGATGAGATCGCGCAGGGTATCGTAGGGCATGGTGTTGCGCACGCTGGGGGCGATGGTCAGCGGTCCGGGGTTGCCGGCGAGCAGCGTATAGCCGTCAGGCGGGCTTTTGATTACGGCCTCAGTGCCGGGCACGCCGCCGGCGCCCGGCCGGTTGTCGACGATGAACTGCTGACCGGTCGCCGTAGTGAGCTGCTGCGCCGCCCATCGCGCCTGATTGTCAGTGGGGCCGGCGGGAACAAAGGGCACGACAATGCGCACCGGTCTTGACGGATAGCTTTGCGCTGCAGCCGAGGCTGCGAAAACAGCCGATGCCAGAACGCCGAACAGTATTGCGGGTTTCATGGGCTCCTCCGGAGGGTTGCGTGTCACATGGTGAACACCTTGGCGGTGCGCACTGTGCATGCTTGTTGCCGCACCTTAGTTAGCCGTCACGGCCCTGTCAATCTTCCCGGCGGCATCTGTTAAAATCACAGGCTTTCGCGCCAACATTCAACGAGGGGAAACCATGGCTGCAAAGCTGAAGAAGTCCGCAAAGCGGAAGTACACCGACATTCTGTTTGAAGTGAAGGATCAGGTGGCATGGATCACCATCAACCGTGAAAAAGTGCTGAACGCCTTCCGCGAGCAGACCCTTGATGAAATGATCGATGCGTTGAAATCGACCCGCGAAGACCCGACGATCGTCTGCGCCGTAGTGACCGGCAAGGGCAACAAGTCCTTCTCCGCCGGCGGCGATTTTTACGCGATGAAACGGCTCAATTTCACCAACGCCTATATGTGGAATGACCGCATGCTGGGTCTGGCGATGACCATCCGCGGCCTGCCGATCCCGGTGATCGCGATGGTCAACGGCTGGTGCATGGGCGGGGGACATGAACTTGCGCTGTGGTGCGATCTGGTGATTGCCTCGGAAAACGCCGTGCTCGGCCAGACCGGTGCGAAAGTCGGTGCCTGCCCGACGGTGGGCGCAACGCAGTACATCCCGCGCATTATCGGCGAGCGCCTGGCGCGTGAAATGATTTTCTGCGCCCGCCGTTTCCCGGCGAAGGAAGCCGTCGAGGTTGGTCTGATCAACAAATGCGTGCCGCAGAAGGATCTGCTGAAGGAAACGCTGAAGTGGTGCGAAACCATGAAGGGCCACAGTGCGCTGACCATCCGCATGACCAAGAAGTCGCTGAACTTCGAATCCGACAATCTGTATGCGTCATGGCAGCAGGGCATGGAGTTGCTGGCCCATGTCTGGGGTTCACCCGAAGCCAACGAAGGCATGGATGCCTTCCTTGCCGGTCGCAAGCCCAATTTCCAGAAATTCCGGGTGCAGGCGAAGAAGGAGTTGGACAAATATGTCGACGGTTTCGAGCGTGACCTGAACGCGCCGCCGTCGATGCGTCGCAAGAAAAAATAGTTTTGGCTTTTTACCGCCAAGACGCCAAGGACGCCAAGGACTTGAAAATAAGCGTGCGGACTCAGCTGCGGATCGGGGTCGAAGCGACCACTTCAAATCGCGCGATCCCCGACCAGGTGAGTTGAATGCTTGGCTGATTGATTTTCTTGGCGCTCTTGGCGTCTTGGCGGTTAATCATTTTTGGTGGTGAAAGGTTTTGATGGCTTCTGAACATCCCGCCGGTGCGCTCGCCGGTGTCCGTGTCCTCGACCTGACCCGCATTCTGGCCGGTCCGCTGTGCACGATGATGCTCGGCGACATGGGTGCTGACGTGATCAAGGTCGAGCCGCCCGGTGCGGGCGACGACACGCGCAGCTGGGGGCCGCCGTTTGCCGCCGGTGAATCGGCGTACTACCTCGGTGTGAACCGTAACAAACGGTCAATCACGCTGAACATGGCGGTGAAGTCCGGTCAGGAAGTGCTGGCCGGGCTGATCAAGAAATCGGATGTGCTGGTCGAGAACTTCAAGGTTGGCACGCTGGAGAAGTGGGGTTTCGACAACGAATGGCTCAAGGCCAATGCGCCGCGGGTCGTGCGTTGTTCGATCACCGGTTACGGTTCCGTAGGGCCCAAGGCCGGACTGCCCGGTTACGATTTCATTTTGCAGGCCGAATCGGGCCTGATGGGCATCACCGGCGAGCCCGACGGCACGCCGATGAAATACGGCGTGGCCATTGTCGACATCTGCACCGGCATGCTAGCCTGCAACTCCGTACTCGCGGCGCTCAATGCGCGCCACAGCACGGGCCGCGGTCAGCATGTCGAGGTGTCGCTGTTTGATTCCGGTCTGGCGATGCTCGCCAATGTCGCGGCCAATCATCTGGTCTCGGGTAAAAACGCCGGCCGTTTCGGCAACGGTCATCCGAATATCGTTCCCTATACCGCGTATCCGACGGGCGACGACATGATTGCCGTTGCCGTGGGAAATGACGGCCAGTTCGCGAAATTTTCCGCGGTCCTCGGTCATGCTGAATGGGCTGTCGACCCGCGCTTTATCAAAAATCCGGATCGTATCGGCAACCGTGATGCGTTGGATGCGCTGATTAAATCCGAATTGAAACGCCAGGGTGCTGAAGCCTGGATCGAGCAATTGATG